>JACMOG010001017.1 GCA_014378125.1 Vitreoscilla sp.
CCGCAAGATGGGGCACCTCACCGTGACCGCCGCCACGCCGGCGCTTGCGCGCGAACGCGCCAACGCGGCGGCCGCCGTGCTGGGGCTTCAAGGATTCTGATGTCCATCGTTGACGGCACCGACCCGGCGGCACTGCAGCGCGCCGCGGCCGCCCTGGCCGCGGGCGAGCTGGTGGCGTTCCCCACCGAGACCGTCTACGGGCTGGGCGCGCGCGCCGACGACGACGCGGCCGTCGCGAAGATCTTCGCGGCCAAGGGCCGGCCCGCCGACCATCCGCTGATCGTCCACGTGGGCCATGTCGAAGGCGCGCGCGCCTTCGCCGCCGAATGGCCCGCGTCCGCCCAGAGACTGGCCGACGCGTTCTGGCCCGGGCCGCTCACGGTGATCGTGCCGCGGCGCTCCGGCATGGGCACGGCCTCGGCCGCGGGGCAGACCAGCATCGGCCTGCGCTGTCCGTCGCACCCCGTGGCGCGCGAGCTGCTGGCCGCCGCCGCGGCGCTGGGCGTGGCGGGCGTGTCGGGGCCCAGCGCCAACCGTTTCGGTCGCATCAGCCCCACCACGGCGGCGCACGTGTTCGAGGAGTTCGGAGACGCGATGACCATCGTCGACGGCGGCGAATGCGAGGCGGGCATCGAGTCGGCCATCGTCGACTGCAGCCGTGGCGCGCCGGCGCTGCTGCGTCCGGGCGTGCTCACGCGCGAGCAGATCGAGGCCGCGCTGGGCCAGCCGCTGCGCGACCCCGGCCACGACGCGCCGCGCGCCTCGGGCACGCTGGAGGCGCACTACGCCCCGCGCGCCAAGCTGCGCCTGATGCCGCCCGACCAGCTGCGCGCCGCGCTTCGCGTGCTCGCGAAATCCAGCGTTAACCCGGTGGCGGTATATTTCCGCACCGTCACGCCCGATCGATCGGTCCGGGCGTATCGCGCGATGCCGGACAATCCGATCGCCGCGGCGCACGAACTTTTTTCCGCGCTGCGTGAACTCGACGCCACGGGGACCACTCTGATCTGGGTCGAGACGCCTCCCGATGCTCCGGCATGGGACGGCGTCCGCGACCGCTTGCAGCGTGCGGCCGCTGCATAGAAATCCACTGAGGCCGGCATGCGATGCGTGCGCCGGACTCGAGCCGAATCCAAAGGGAGAGCGAATGTTTTTTAGAGAACACCTGAGCCGCGTCGCCACGCGAGCGGCAGCAGGGCTGGTGGCCATCGGCGCCTTGGCCGCACTGGCGTCCTGCGGCGGCGGTACATATCAAGTCACATCCTTCGTGCCGGTGCGCCTGCTGAGCTTCGGCGACGAGAGCAGCCGCCTCGAGGGCGCGCAAGGCCTGAAGTACAGCATCAACGGCCTCACCGGCTCGCAGATCGACTGCCAGGTCTCCCCGATCTGGAACCAGGCGCTCGCCAACTCCTACGGACTGGTGTTCGCCAACTGCAACCCCAACGCCTCCAACAACATCAGCGCGCTCGACCTCACGACGGTGGGCGGCACGGTGGACGACGTGGTCAACAAGGTCGCAGCATTCCAGGCCGGCGACACGTTCAACTACAACGACATCGTCACCATCTGGGTCGGCATGAACGACGTGCTCACCGAGTACCAGGCCAACGGCAGCGGCGACCAGACCACGGTTCTGACCGACATCAAGCAGCAGGGCGCCACCCTGGCCGGCGTGGTCAACGCGATCGCCGCCGCCGGCGCGAAGGTAGTGCTGCTCACCATCCCCGACATGAGCTTGTCGCCCTATGGCTACGTCGAGGCGCAGCGAGGCGACTTCGATCGGGCGAAGCTGCTGTCCGACATGAGCACGCAGTTCAACCTCGGCCTGCGCACCAACATCATCAACGACGGCAGCAAGATCGGGCTCGTGCTGGTGGACGACATCGTGCGCAACGCCACGCGCAGCCCGGGCTCGTATGGCCTGATCTCGCTGGACAACGAAACCTACGGCTGCCGCGACACGGCGCCGCTGCCCACGTGCACGCCGGACACCCTGCGCAACGATCCGTCCACGGGCCAGGAGGCCACCGCGGCCTTCATGTGGGCCGACGCCACCCACCTGGGCTCGGTCATCCAGAACCAGATCGGCAGCCAGGCCGTCAGCCGCGCGCACTCCAACCCGTTCTGACGACACGCTCCAAGCTCACGCGGCACTGCGCGAGCCTGCGGCCTGTCAATCGCCGAAGGTGCTGCACTGCACCATGTGGCCCTCGCACGACGCTACCGTCGTCCGAGGGCCTTTTCACGCGCGCCGACACGCGAATTCTCACTCGCCGCAGCGCTGCTTTGCCCAGTGGCCGCGTTGTTTTGGGCGGTGTCGACAGGGTTAATCCCCAAGGCTTCCGGACACCCGGGTGCGTATAGTTTTTAGCAAATCGAACGATCGTTCGATTAATGTCTTTGACTCTTCGTTTGGCGAGGTGCACATGAAGAAATTCCACGTTCTGGCCACAGCCCTGGCGGCTGCGGCATTCCTGGCCGCTTGCGGTGGCAACGAGGCCGGCGACCAGCAGCCGCGCGTCGCCTTCACGCAGATGGTCAACTTCGGCGACAGCCTGAGCGACGTCGGTTCGTACGCCGTCGGTGCCGTCGCCCTGCAAGGCGGGGGCTACTTCTCGATCAACGGACAGGGTGCCACCGGGCTTGCCTACACGAACTGGACCGAGTTTCTTGCCGCCCAGTTGCAGCTCTCGCAGCCCTGCGCCGCCGAGACGGGCCTCGATACGATCCAGGCGATCGTCGGCATGCCGCCGGTCGCGCACACGTTCCACGACACGGGGGCGGCACCGTGCCTGAACTATGCCCAGGGCGGCTCGCGGGTGACGGCAGCCGTCGGCCCCGGAAATGCGGCGCTGGTCACCCCTGGCGTACCCAGCACCTACAGCAATGCGCTGGGGGCGCTGACCGTTCCGGTTCACCAACAGATCCAGAACTACTTCGCCGACGTCTCTTCGTCGTTCTCTGCGAACGCGCTCGTCACGGTGTTCGCAGGCAACAACGATGTGTTCATCAATGCCGCCACCGTGCAGGCCGAGATCGCCGCCGGCATGCCGCAGGCCCAGGCCGTCGGCGGCGCGGTGACCGCGATGAACGCCGCTGCCGACGAACTGGCGGCCGATATCAACGACAACATCCTGGGCAAGGGTGCGACGCACGTCGTCGTCATCAACCTGCCCGACATCAGCCTGACCCCCATGGGTGTGGCCGCCGGTGCCTCTGGCGCCCCGGGCCAGGCGCTGATCAAGCAGCTGGTGCAGTCGTTCAACGCCGAGCTGGCCACCAAGCTCACTCCGAGCTCGTCGCTGCTGTACATCGACTTCTTCACTGCGAGCCAGCAGGAATTCGGCAATCCGTCCCAATACGGACTGACCGACGTGGCCACGCCGGTCTGCACGACCAGCAGCTCACTCGTCTGCACGCAGTCGACGCTCATCCCGGCCGTCACCCCCGCTACCGCGGGCGCCGCCGCCACCGCAGCCAACAGCTACTTCTTCGCGGACTCGGTTCATCCCACGCCGTATGGCTACAAGCTTATCGCCGAGCTGGTCGGCGAGAAGCTGGCCATCAAGGGCTGGCTGTAAGCCGGCGGTCGAGACTCACGCAAGGAAACATTCATGAAGAAGCACTCCATTGCATCCGCTCTCGTCGCCACGGCCGCCCTGTGCGGCGTCGGCGCGGCGCAGGCCCAGGTCGCCGGCGAGATCCTCGTCAAGGTGGGCTGGAACAAGATCATGCCGAAGGTCAAGAGCGACGACCTCTCGGCGCCGTCGTTGCCGGGCTCCAAGATCGACATCAAGTCGGCCAGCGCGCTGTTCTTCACGGCCACGTACATGATCACGGACGACATCTCCGTCGAGGCGCTGGGCGGCCTGCCGTACAAGCACGACATCGTCGGCGCGGGCGCCGTGAGCGGCGTCGGCAAGATCGGCAGCATCCACCAGGTCTCGCCCACGTTGCTGCTGCAGTACCGCTTCATGGCGGCCGGCGCGCCGTTCCGGCCGTACGTCGGCGCGGGCCCCACGTTCGCCAAGTTCTACGGCACCAAGGGCTCGGCGGCGCTGACCGCGGTCACCAACCCGGGCGGCCCGCCCACCACCATCGGCGGCGACACCGAATGGGGCGGCACGCTGCAGCTGGGCGGCAACTACAAGATCGACAAGCACTGGTTCCTCGACGCGTCCATCCTCAAGACGTACATCAGCACCAAGGCCACGCTGTCCACCGGGCAGAGCACGTCGGCCAAGCTCGACCCGATCGCCATCAACGCATCGATCGGCTATACGTTCTGATCTGAGCGTCCTCGCTCCCAAAGCCCGCGCGCAGCGATGCCCGCGGGCTTTTTCATGGGCGCGGGGCAGCTGTCCCGGTCGCTCCGGCCTGCGGCCTCCGCGACTTCGCTGGTGTCTCACATGCAGAATGTCGGAGATCGGCCATGTGCAGCTGGTCGCGAACGACAGGTTCGGGGAGCGCCATCCTGGCAAATTGCATGCAGCACCAAACTGCGAATTTTCTTGACCGACCCCACCGTCTCCGCCCGCCAAGGCCGTGGTCCGAATTCCTCAACGCCGCGATTCACCGCCAGAATGCAAAGCGACGTCGCCACAGATCGGCGATGAACCCTGCCCATTCAATGGGGATCGTGCGTCACCCAGACGATGGCCGCGTCGAGCGCCGGGCGGGCGGCGGCGGCGTTCGGGTCGTTGACGATGGCCACGAGGATGTAGCGCCGGCCGCTGTCGGACAGCACGTAGCCGGCCACCGCCACCACGTCGCGCATCGAGCCTGTCTTCAGGTGCGCGCGGCCCGCGGGCGCGGTGCTGTGGCGCAGCGTGCCGTCGACGCCGTTGATGGGCAACGAGCTCATCAGCTCGGGCATCGCGGGGCTGGCCCAGTCGGACTGCAGCAGGCGGCCCAGCGTGCGCGCGCTGATGCGCGTCTCGCGCGCCAGGCCCGAGCCGTTGACCACCACCACGCCGTCGGCGGCGGCGCCCAGGCGCTGGTGCAACCACTGCGCGAGCACCGTGCGGGCCTGGTCCTGGCGCACGTCGGCGGCGGGGGCCGGCAGCTCGGGATTGGCGTTCCCCGCCAGCGTCAGGAACAGCTGCCCGGCCCACGGGTTGTTGCTGAACTTGTTGATGTCGCGCACGACCTGCGCGAGCTGCGGCGACTCGAAGCTGAACGCGAGCGTCGCGCCCTCGGGCAGCGTGCCGTCGCGCGCCTGTCCCGACAGCTTGCCGCCCGCCTCGCGCCACATCGCGGCCACCAGGCGGCGCTCGTAGCTGGCGGGCTCGGGGTAGGCCAGTGGCCAGCTGCGTGGGCCGCAGGCCGCCGGGTAGCTGCCGGTGAAGTGCCACTTCGCCGGGCTGGCCGAATCCAGCTTCAATCCGCCGCGCCAGTCGCCGCAGCCGCCCTTGCCCAGAGGCACCGTGGCGTCGACGCGCAGGCCGGCCAGCGGCGGCTCCGAGCTCACGCGCGCCACCTTGGCCGCCGGGTCGGGCGTGAAGCCCAGCGTGACCGAGCGATAGTTCATCAGCAGCGCGTCGGGCAGCACGTTGTAGGGCTCGGACGGCGCGTTGTCGAACTCGGCGGCCGTGCGCGAGTCGGCCGCGAAGCCGCTGTGATCGAGCACGATGTCGCCGCGGATGTCGCGCACGCCCGAGTCGCGCAGCTGGCGCAACAGGAGCCACACGCGCTCCATCACCAGGCTGGGATCGCCGGTGCCCACGATCACCACCGACCCCTGCAACACGCCGTTGCGCACGGGGCCGGTGAGGTAGACGCCCGTCTTCCAGGTATACGCCGGGCCCAGCGTGTCGAGCGCCGCGCTGGTGGTCACCAGCTTGAACACCGAGGCCGGGTTGACGCCGAAGTCGGGGTTCCAGCCCCACGACGGCGCGGCCGCGTCCACCGGCTGCACCCACAGCGCTAGCGCGCTGGCGGGCACCCGGGCCTTGTCGAGGGCGGCGGCGATGGCCGGCGGGAGCGTCCACGCGGGCACGGGGGCGGCGGACGACGTGCCGACGGCGAGCGAGGCGACGGCAAGGGCGAGGGCAGGGAGCCGGATCATGGTGGGCGAGGGCGTGAGAGGAAATGGGCGAAGGCGCCGCCGGCGGCCGGCGCATCCGGGGCGCGACGATGATCGCACGGCTACACTCTTTCCCATGCGCCGGCTGAACCGCTTCCCCCTTCGCGACGTGACGTCGCATGCATCGCTCGCACCCGTCCGGGCGGGGCCGCACGCGTGAAGCTGCTGGCCATCGACAGCGCCACCGAACGGCTGGCGCTTGCTGCCGTCGACGACGGCCGCGCGCCGTGCGCTCCCGCGCCGTTGTCGCGCGCCGCCTGCCGCATCGACGCGCTCGATCTCGACGGCGGCGCCGCGGCGTCGGCCCAGGCGCTGCCGATGCTGATGGCGCTGCTGCAACGCCAGGGCTGGACCTTTGCCGACCTCGACGCGATCGCGTTCGGACGCGGCCCGGGCGGCTTCACCGGCCTGCGCACGGCCTGCGCCGTGGCCCAGGGCCTGGCCTTCGGCCAGGACGTGCCGGTGGTGCCCATCGACAGCCTCGCCATCGTTGCAGAGGACGCCGCGCGCCACGCCGGCCTCGCGCCCGGCGCGACGGTGTGGGTGGCGATGGACGCGCGCATGGACGAGATCTACGCGGGCTGCTACCGCGACGACGGCGACGCCGGCTGGCGCGCGGTGGTCGAGCCGGCGCTGACCACGCCCGCGGCGCTGCACGCGTCGTGGCGCGGCGCGCCCCCGGCGTTCGTCGCGGGATCGGCGCTGGCCGCGTTCGGCGATCGCCTGGATACCGGCGACGCCACGCGCGCCACGCAGGAACACGGCCGCGCCACCGCGCTCGGCTGGTTGGCCGCCGCCGGGCTGGCGCGCGGCGACGGCGTGCCGGCCGACCGGGCGCTGCCGGTCTACCTGCGCGACAAGGTGGCCCAGACCACGGCCGAACGCGAGGCCGCCAAGGCCGAGAAGGCGGCACGCGACGCCGCGGCGGGGGCGCGTCCGTGAGTGCCGTCCGTTCCGACGTCTCGCCGCACGGAGGGGCCGCGCCGTCGATGCGCGTGCTCACCGTGAACATGCTCGACGCGGTGCTGGCCATCGAGGTGCAGGCCTACCCGTTTCCGTGGTCGCGCGGCAACTTCATCGATTCCATCGCCGCCGGCTACCTGGCGCGCGCGCTGGTGGCCGACGACGGCGAGATGGTGGGCTATTTCGTGGCCATGCCCGGCTTCGAGGAGATGCACCTGCTCAACGTGACCGTGGCCGCGCATCACGAGGGCCGCGGGCACGCGCCCCGGCTGCTGGCTGAGCTCTACGCACTGAGCGCCAGCTTCGCCGCCACGGCCGTATGGCTGGAGGTGCGCGAGAGCAACGCCCGGGCGCGCGCGCTGTACCTGCGCGAGGGCTTCACCGAAGCCGGCCAGCGGCGCGACTACTACCCCGCGCCCCAAGGCCGGCGCGAGGACGCGATCCTGATGACGCGCCTGCTGCATCCGCCGAGGGACGTCGCATGAGCTGGAGCGAACGACAGCGGCGGATGCTGGCCGCCATGGGCGTGCGGCTGTGGGCGCCCGCGCCGGGCGCGACCGCCACGCCGACCGCCACGCCGGCCGCAACGTCGGGCGATGCGACGAGTGGTGCGGAGAGTAGTGCGGCGGCCGTCGCCGAGCGTCCGGCGTCGGCGTCGTCACCCATGCCCGTTGCCGCGCCCGTCGCTCGAGCGCCCGTGTCCGCACCCGTGCCCGTGCCGGCGTCCGCGCCCGTCGCCCGCCCGCCCGCGCCCGGCCCCGCGCGTGCCCCCCCAGCGGCCGCCGCTGCGGCCGCGCCGGCGGCCGAATCCGACCCCGTGCTCGCCGAACGTGCCACCACCATCGCCACGCTCGCCTGGGGGCCGCTGCAGGACGCCATCGCCTCGTGCACCGCCTGCGGCCTGTGCGAGAGCCGTCGCCAGACGGTGTTCGGCGTGGGCCATGCGCGGGCCGACTGGATGATCGTGGGCGAGGCGCCGGGCGAACAGGAAGACCTGCAGGGCGAGCCCTTCGTGGGGCCGGCCGGCCAACTGCTCGACCA
>JACMOG010001018.1 GCA_014378125.1 Vitreoscilla sp.
AGCTTGCGCGCTTCCTGGAGCACCGCGGCCTGGATGTCCGGGCCCAGCAGTTCCTTGGGAATGCCGCCCACGCTGAGCAGGCCGGAGGTTTCGGAGAAGCCGAGCGAGCCCACCATCTCGATAGCCAGCTCGGACGCCCGCTTCAGGTCGTCGGACGCCCCGCTGGAAACGCTGTCGAGCACCATCAGCTCAGCCTCGCGACCCCCCAGCATCATCGCCAGCCGGCTCACCAGCTCGTTCTGCTTGTAGAGCGGATCCTCGGTGCCGCGGGTCATGTAGGTGACGCCCAGCGCCTGGCCGCGCGGCTCGATGGTGACGCGCTCGACGAGGCCCGCGCCCGTCCAGTGCCCGATCATGGCGTGGCCGGCCTCGTGGTACGCGAGACGCACGCGGGTGCCCTCGGTGAGCAGGTCCCTGACCGGCGAGATCTCGCCGCCCAGCAGCTGCGTCTCGATGGCGCGCAGCACGTGGTCGGAGGTGACCTGGGCGGCGCCCTTCTCGGCGGCGCTGGAGGCGGCCTTGTTGACGATGTTGGCGATGTCGGCCGGGGTGAGGCCCGGCGTCATGCGCGCCAGCGCGGCGGTGTCGGCCGAGCCGTCGGACGTGACCTTGGCCAGGTACAGGTCGAACAGCTTCGCGCGCTCGGGCAGCGTAGGCTTGGCCAAGCGCACCAGCATGTCGAAGCGGCCGGGGCGGCGCATGGCCTCGTCGATGTTGTTCTCGTGGTTGGTGGCGGCCACGACGACGACGTTGTCCATCGCCTCGAAGCCGTCCATCTCGACCAGCACGCGGTTGATGATGCGGTTCATTTCCGACTCGGCGCCGCCGCCTTCGGTGCCGCGCGAACGCTTGCCGATGCCGTCCACCTCGTCGATGAACAGCACGCAGGGCGCGTGCTTGCGCGCCAGCTTGAACAGCGCCTTGACCTTGGCGACGCCCGCGCCGTAGTAGGTGGCGGTGAAGTAGGAGCCGTCGACGGCGATGAAGTTGGCCTTGCTCTCGCCGGCCAGCGCCTTGGCCAGCAGGGTCTTGCCGGTGCCCGGGGGGCCGACCAGCAGCACGCCGCGCGGCGCCGCGGCGCCCAGCTTCACGTAGGCCGACGGGTCGTGCATGAATGCCTTGACGCGGTTGAGCGCGGCCTTGGCCTCCTCGTTGCCGATGGCGTCGTCGAACTTGAGCTCGGGGCGTTCCGACAGCGTGGAGGCGCCGCCACCCATGCCGGTCTGCAGGCGCATCAGCACGAAGAAGCCGATGCCCATCGTGGCGATGATGATCAGCGGCGAGACGATGGCGCCCAGCAGGTCGAGCAGGTGCTGGCTCTTCGTGCGCGGGTCGACGTCGACGCCCACCAGGGCGAAGCCCTGCGCGGCGCTGCGTTCGGCCAGCTTGTCGAGCGCGGTGCCGCTGCAACCGATGACGGTGCATCCGGGCACCGTGACGCTGGCCTTCGCACCGCTCTTCAGCGTGTAGAGCACCAGGCCGGGATGGCCGTTGGCCAGCGCGACCGTGGCTACCTGGCCGGCATCGGCCGACTTGATGAGCTCGGAGACGTTGCGCTGGTTGGCCAGCCACGCGTCGGGCGCGCGCTCGAACTGCAGCATCTCGGGGCTCTTGCGCGAGTTGGATTCGCGCGTGGCCTCCTGCGTGAGCAGCGCGAAGCCGGCCACCACCAGCAGCACCGACAGCACGGCGACCGGAACACGGGAGTTGGCGCGAACGCGCTTGATGAACTTCTTGAAGGCAGTCATGAGGGTGTGCCGCGAGGCAAAGCAAAGCTTGGTATCGATCGACACCACGCCCTCATTGGAGCGCGGTCACGCTCAAAGTTCCAGCCGAAAAAGCAGCCCTTCGACCGCCAGATCCGCACCGTGAAGAATGCCCCACGACGTTCCTGCTCGGCAACAGGCACGTGCGCTTGCACCGCACTGTCGAGTTCATCCGGGGGGCGGCACTGAAAGTCACACGCAAGGCGCATGCCGCGCGCTACATTGAATCGACTGCCCGACCCGGGCGAGCGGAACAACTTCAGGAGAGAGCCATGGGATTGCTGGATTCGATCGTCGGACAGGTCACGGGCGCGCTGGAAAGCAGCGTGCCGGGCGGCCAGGTGCATCCGGGGCTGATGGACGTCGTGTCGTCGCTGATGACGCAGGGCGGCGGCCTGCAGGGGCTGGTGAGCCAGTTCGAGCAACAGGGCCTGGGCCACGTCGTGGCGTCGTGGATCGGCACTGGCCAGAACCTGGCCATCACGCCCGACCAGGTGCAGTCGGTGCTGGGCGAGCCGCACATCGCGGCCGTCGCGGCCAAGCTGGGCCTGTCGCCGGCGGACATCACCAACCAGCTCGCCGGCGTGCTGCCGCACGCGGTCGACTCGGTGAC
>JACMOG010001019.1 GCA_014378125.1 Vitreoscilla sp.
AGGCGGCCCGAGAGAAGGCGATCCCTGCAGCGAAGGCTGACGGCACCGCGCGGGCACTGGCCCTGCGCGCGGCAAAGGCCAAACTCGATGCCGCCTCGAAGGCGGTTGACGACTTCAAGATGGCCGACGTGAGCGCGTTGGTGAACCAGCAGGCGAACCTTCAGGCGATCACATACCGGCATGCCGACCTGACCAGCGACATCGTCAATCGGACGAACGAGGTCGCACGGATCAAGGCGGCCGCGAACGTCAAGCTGACCGAACCGAACCCCTGGGATCATGCGGTCAACGGCAAGCGCACGGAGGTGATGCGCAACGCCGACCAGCTCCTGGTGGTCGAGCCAGGCGTCAAGGCCGCACAGGCGGGCTACGACCTGCTCACGGACGCGGTGAAGGTGTTCGGACCTGCCGGCGTGCGCGCCCACGTCCTCGACACCGTAACGCCGTACCTGAACGAGCGGACCCGCGACTATTTGGGCGCGCTCGCGGACGGCAACATTCACGCGACCTGGAGCACCCTCAGCAAGACGGCGAAGGGCGAACTCAAGGAGAAGTTCAACATCGAAGTGGTCAACGACAAGGGCGCCGACAGCTTCGCGGGCATGTCGGGCGGTGAGAAGCGCAAGGCGCGCTTAGCGACGTCTCTCGCGCTGCAGGATTTGGTCGCCTCGCGTGCGACGAAGCCCATCGGTCTCTGGATCGGTGACGAGATCGATCACGCGCTGGACGACGCCGGTCTCGAACGCCTGATGGGCGTGCTGGAGCGCAAAGCGCGTGATCGCGGCACTGTGCTCGTCATCAGCCACAACGCACTCGACCAGTGGTGCAGCGAGATCATCACCGTCACCAAGAACGGCGGCAAGGCATCGGTCACCGGAGCGGTCGCGCATGGCATCTAGAGGGCCGACCTTTGCCGACATGATGGAAGAAGGCTTCCACTCAGATCACCCCGAGACTTGGAAGTCTCGGACCGTCAACCCACCCGAAAAGATCAGGAGGTTCATAGACATGTCAGGAACCAAAGAAGCGCCGGCGCCCGAGCCGGCAGTGTCCGAAGCAGATCAGCAGATCATGGACGTTATCAACACCGTGGTCTCGGAGTCGTTCGCAAAGGGCACGAGCGCCAAGTTCTCGCTCACGGCACCCGACACGCTGACGGTCAAGAAACGCGACGGCACGTTCGCCAAGAAGCCGCACATCGGGGGCGAGGAGTTCGTCTGCACGGGCGTCTACATGGGCAAGCGCGGCAAGATGATCTTCCAGTTTCAGCCGACCGCTGCGGCCGACTATGCGCAATTGGAGCTGACCGAGAAACAGGCGCAAGACCTCATGGGCGACTTCGAGGCATACGCCGCGCAGATCATCGGTCGGGACTTGCAGTTGGCCAAAAGGGAGGCGGCCGAACAGTCGTCCCTCGAAGCCGAGCGGGCCAAGCTATCGGACCCCTCTGACGTCTACAGCGACCTGGGGTTTGGGAGCTGGTGATGCTGCCGACATCAAGTTTCGCGGGCCGCGTCAACGAGGC
>JACMOG010000098.1 GCA_014378125.1 Vitreoscilla sp.
GCACGACCAGCATGATGGACTGCGCGCGCCCGTGCGAGGCCACCGGGGTCGCCGGCAGCACCGCCGACGCGTTGCCCACGTTGCCGCCGCCGTAGTGCGACGAGTCGGTGTTGAGCACCTCGCGCCAGCCCGTGGGCCCGTCGGGCACGCCCAGGCGCCAGCCGAACTGCGGCACCGGCGTCATGTTGCTGACGGCGATCAGCATCCGGCCATCGGCGTCCCGCCGCACCCAGGCCAGCAGCGAGTGCGTGGCCTCGGTGGACTCGAGCCAGTCGAAGCCGAAGGCGTCGCAGTCCTGCCGATGCAGGGCCGGCAGCTCGCGATAGAGCCGGTTGAGGTCGCGCACCAGGGCGCGCACCCCCGCGTTGCGCGCATTGTTCAACAGGTGCCAGGGCAGCTCGGCGTCGTGGTTCCACTCGCTGTCCTGGGCGAACTCCTGGCCCATGAACAGCAGCTTCTTGCCCGGGTGCGCCCACATGAAGCCGTAGTAGGCGCGCAGGTTGGCAAAGCGCTGCCAGTCGTCGCCGGGCATCTTGCCGATGAGCGAGCCCTTGCCGTGCACCACCTCGTCGTGCGACAGCGGCAGCAGGAAGTTCTCGTCGAACGCGTAGACGATGCCGAAGGTGATCTTCTCGTGGTGCCAGCGGCGCTGCACGTGCGGCTGGCGCATGTACTGCAGGGTGTCGTGCATCCAGCCCATGTTCCACTTGAAGTGGAAGCCCAGGCCGCCCGCGTAGGTGGGCTCGGTGACGTTGGGGAAGGTGGTGGATTCCTCGGCCATCGTCACGGCGCCGGGCACCTCGGTGCCCAGCACCTCGTTGATGTGCTTGAGCAGCGAGATGGCCTCGAGGTTCTCGCGGCCGCCGTAGCGGTTGGGCAGCCACTCGCCCGAGGTGCGGCTGTAGTCGCGGTAGATCATCGACGCGACGGCGTCCACGCGCAGGCCGTCGACGCCGTAGCGCTCGATCCAGTACAGCGCGCTGCCGACCAGGAAGTTGCGCACCTCGGGCCGGCCGAAGTTGTAGATGCAGGTGTTCCAGTCGCGGTGGAAGCCTTCGCGTGGATCCTCGTACTCGTACAACGCGGTGCCGTCGAAGCGGGCCAGGCCGTGCGCGTCCACCGGGAAGTGCGCGGGCACCCAGTCGAGGATCACGCCGATGCCCTGGGCGTGGCAGGCATCGACGAAGCGCGCGAAGCCCTCGGGTGGCCCGAAGCGCGCGGTGGGCGCGTACAGGCCCAGCGTCTGGTAGCCCCACGAGCCGTCGAAGGGAAACTCGGTGATGGGCATCAGCTCGACATGCGTGAAGCCGAGGTCGGCCACGTAGGCGGGAAGCTCGGCGGCGAGCTCGTCCCAGGTCTTGGAGCCGCCGTTGGCGTGGCGCCGCCAGGAGCCGACGTGCACCTCGTAGAGGGACACGGGCGCGTGGCGGTCGTTCATGCCCGCGCGCGACGCCGGCCGCTCGCGCCGTGGCGGCATCGCGGCCACCAGGCTGGCGCTGTCCGGGCGCAGCTGAGCCGCCCGCGCGTACGGGTCGGCCTTGAGCGGCTGCAGCGCGTCGTCGGGGCCGACGATCTCGTACTTGTAGCGGTCTCCTTCCACCATGTGCGGGACGAACATCTCCCACACGCCCGAGCCGCCGCGGGCGCGCATCAGGTGGCGCCGGCCGTCCCAGTTGTTGAAGTCGCCCACCACGCTCACGCGAAGCGCGTTGGGCGCCCACACCGCAAAGCGCACGCCGGCCATGGCCTCGGCGCCTTCGCCCAGCGTGACAGGCTGCGCGCCCAGCACCTCGTAGGGCCGCACGTGCGTGCCCTCGGCCAGCAGGCGCAGGTCATCGTCGGAGATCAACGGCCCGAAGGCATAGGCGTCGGCATACACCCCCTCGACGCCGGAATCCCAGCGCACGCGCAGGCGGTAGTCGAAGCGTTCGGTGCGGCCGTCGAGCTCGCCCTCGAACAGGTCGGTGCCGGAGCGGCGACGAAGCGGCGCGACGACGCCGCCCGCGGGCTCGACCACGTCGACGTGGTCTGCCCCGGGCAGGATCGCGCCCACCCACAGCCGCCCCTTCGGGTCGGCATGCATGCCCAGCACCGCGAACGGATCGTGGTGGCGCGCGCGGACGAGCGCGCTCAGGTCGTCATCGGACAGCATCGGCTGCTCCGGTTCCGGCATGGGCATCAGCGCAACCGGGGCGCGGCCCACACGTGTTCGATGTATTCGGCGATCGTGCGGTCGGTGCTGAACGCGCCCATGCCGGCGATGTTGCGCAGCGCGCGCTCGGCCCAGGCCGCCGGCTGGCGATACAGCGCGTCGACCTGCTCCTGCGCGTGCACGTAGTCGGCGAAGTCGGCCAGCAGCATGTAGGGGTCGCGGTGGAGCAGCGGCTGCACCAGCGAGCGGTAGCGATCGGGCTCGCCCCACGAGAACACCCCACCGCCGATGGCGTCGAGGACCTGCTGCAGTGCCTGGTTTTCTTCCGCATAGAGACGCGGATCGTATCCCCACGACTTCATCTTCGCGACCGCATCCGTGCGCAGGCCGAACACGAACATGTTCTCGGCTCCCATCGCCTCGGCCATCTCGATGTTGGCGCCGTCCCAGGTGCCGATGGTGAGCGCGCCGTTCATCGCGAACTTCATGTTGCCGGTGCCCGAGGCCTCGGTGCCGGCGGTGGAGATCTGCTCGCTCAGGTCGGCCGCCGGCAGGATCACCTCGGCCAGGCTGACGCCGTAGTTCGGCAGGAACACCACCTTCAGCTTGTGGCCCACGCGCGGGTCGGCGTTGACCACGCGCGCCACGTCGTGGATCAGCTGGATGGTGAGCTTGGCCGCCTGGTACGCCGAGGCCGCCTTGCCGGCGAAGATCACCGTGCGCGGCACCCAGTCGGCGTCGGGATTGGCCACGATGGCCTGGTAGCGCGCCACCACGTGCAGCACGTTGAGCAGTTGGCGCTTGTACTCGTGGATGCGCTTGATCTGCACGTCGAACAGGCTGTCGACGGAAATCGTGACGCCGAAGTCGCGCCGCACGCGTTCGGCCAGGCGCTCCTTGTTGGCGCGCTTGGTGGCCAGGAACTCCTCGCCGATCTTCTTGCCCGCCGCCTTGTCGCCCAGCGCCTTCAACCCGCCGAGGTCGGCGCGCCAGCCGCCGCCGATGTGGCGATCGAGCAGCTCGCACAGCTCGGGGTTGGCCTGCATCAGCCAGCGCCGCGGCGTGACCCCGTTGGTGACGTTGAGGAAGCGCTGCGGCCACAGGGCGGCGAAGTCGGCGAAGATCGTCTGCACCATCAGGCGCGAATGCAGCGCCGAGACGCCGTTGACCTTGTGCGACGCCACGATGGCCAGCGACGCCATGCGCACGCGGCGCTCCCCGTTCTCGTCGATCAGCGACAGGCGCGCGATCAGCGCCGTGTCGCCGGGAAAGCGCGCGCCGACCTCGTCGAGGAAGCGGCGGTTGATCTCGTAGATGATCTCGAGATGGCGCGGCAGCAGCTCCTCGAACAGGCGTACCGGCCAGGTCTCCAGCGCCTCGGGCATCAGCGTGTGGTTGGTGTAGCTGGTGGCCTGCGTGGTGACGGCCCAGGCCTCTTCCCAGCCCATGCTGTACACGTCGAGCAGCAGGCGCATCATCTCGGCGGGCGCCAGCGCCGGGTGCGTGTCGTTCAGGTGGACGACGTTGTGGCGGCCGAAGGTGTCGATCTCGGCGTGCTCGCGCAGGTGGCGCGCGATCATGTCCTGCAGCGAGGCGCTGCACAGGAAGAACTCCTGCTTCAGGCGCAGCAGGCGGCCGGCGGCGGTGCTGTCGTCGGGATACAGCACCCAGTTGAGCGTGTCGGCGGCCTCGTAGTGCTGCCCGGCGGCCAGTTGCTCGCCGCGGCAGAACATGGCGAAGTCGATCGGGCGCGACGGCTGCGCGTGCCATTGGCGCAGCGTGGACACGCGCTTGGTGGCATGCCCCGGCACGACGAAGTCGCAGGCCTGGGCCACCACCTCCTCGGCCGGCTTCCACGCGCGTTGGCCGCCGGAGCTCTCGACGACGCCGCCGAACCCCACGGGGTATCGCAGCTCGGCGCGCACGAACTCCCACGGGTTGCCGTGCTTCAACCATTCGTCGGGCAGTTCCACCTGCCGGCCCTCCTGAATGGCCTGCGCGAACATGCCGTGTGCATACCGCAGGCCGTAGCCGAACGACGGCAGCTCCAGCGTGGCGAACGAGTCGAGAAAACAGGCGGCCAGGCGGCCCAGGCCGCCGTTGCCCCGCGCCGCATCGGGCTCCTGCTCGGGAATGTCTGCCAGGGCGCCGGCGCCGGCGCGCGAATCGAGCGCGGCCTTCAGCGCCGCCTCGAGCCCCATCACCGACAGGGCGTTGCGCAGCGCGCGGCCCATCAGGAACTCCATCGACAGGTAGTGCACGCGGCGAACGCTGCGCGAGCGCTTCGCGTCGGCCGCTTGCGTGGCGGCCCAGCGGTCGGCGAGCATCGGGCGACACGCCACGATGGCGGCGCGCAGGCAGGCCTCGGGCGACGGCGCGTCGCTGCGTTGCGAGAGCTCGCGCGTCCAGGCGGTGGTGAATTCTTGGCTCAAGGCGCGGTCTGCTGGGTCGCCTGCGCGGGCCCGGACGGGCTCGCGCGCCGGAGCGGCGACGGTTGACTTGCTCATTGCGGGAGATCCTTTGGCGGAGCGGGGCAGGAAGGACGGAAGTCGGCCGCCCGGCTGAACAGCGGCGAGTATCGCGCGTCCCACATTATTTGTGTAGTTCTCCTACAAAGGGTTATCCCTGATTCATCAAATATTCACGTCTTCTGCAGGTAGAAAATGAATGTACTTTAAGTAGTTACGCGTTGTTGGCCCGTCAAGTTGCTTGTATATTCTCTACATTCCAGAGCGCATGCCGGGCCTCGGCATGCGCTCGGCGATCCAACACAAGCAAGCGGACGGGGCGCCAGCCACCGCCCGAGGAGACAAGACCCAGTGGCACACGTTCAGCTCGTGAAGGTGCAGAAGGCGTTCGGCGACATCCAGATCCTGCGCGACATCGACCTCGAGATCCGCGACGGCGAGTTCATGGTGTTCGTCGGTCCGTCGGGCAGTGGCAAGTCCACCCTGCTGCGCACCATCGCCGGCCTGGAGGACATCACGGGCGGCACGCTGTCCATCGGCGGCAAGGTGGTCAACGACATCCCGCCGGCGGAGCGCGGCATCGCGATGGTGTTCCAGTCGTACGCGCTGTACCCGCACATGAACCTGTACGACAACATGGCGTTCGGGCTCCAGATCGCCAAGGTCGGCAAGGACGAGATCCATCGCCTGGTGCACCAGGCCGCCAGGATCCTCAACATCGAGCACCTGCTCGCTCGCAAGCCCAAGGCCCTGTCGGGCGGACAGCGCCAGCGCGTGGCCATCGGGCGCGCCATCGTGCGCAAGCCCGAGGTGTTCCTGTTCGACGAGCCGCTGTCCAACCTCGACGCCGCCCTCCGCGTGCGCATGCGCTACGAGTTCGCGAAGCTGCACGAGGAGCTCAAGACCACGATGATCTACGTCACGCCCGACCAGGTCGAGGCGATGACGCTGGCCGATCGCATCGTGGTGCTGGCCGCCGGGCGCATCGAGCAGGTGGGCTCGCCGCTCGAACTGTACGAGCAGCCCGACAACCTGTTCGTGGCCGGCTTCATCGGCTCGCCAAAGATGAACTTCCTGGCCGCCACGGTGGTCTCTGCCGACACCCGTGGCGCGGTCGTGCGGCTGGAGACGGACGCGCAGATCCGCTGCGAGGTGGACGCCGCGCGCGCCCATGCCGGCGACAAGGTGACGCTGGGCGTGCGACCCGAACA
>JACMOG010001020.1 GCA_014378125.1 Vitreoscilla sp.
GCCCGCCTCCAGCGTGGGATGGCGCTTGGCGCCCTTGACCAGCGACGTGCCGCCCAGCGTGACGCCCTGGTAGATGGTGCAGTCGTCGTGGATCTCGGCCATCTCGCCGATGACGACGCCCATGCCGTGGTCGATGAAGACGCGCCGGCCGAGCGTGGCGCCCGGATGGATCTCGATGCCCGTGAAGAAGCGTCCCAGGTGCGACATGAAGCGTCCGGCCACGTGCATGCCGTGCGACCAGAACCACTTGGCGCGGCGATGCCAGATCAGCGCGTGCAGGCCCGGGTAACAGAGCAGCACCTCCAGGCGCGAACGCGCGGCGGGGTCGCGCTCGAGGATGCAGGTGATGTCTTCGCGCAGGCGATCGAACATGGAAGGGACGGGGTTGATCTGACGGAACGGGAAGTGTATCGGCAGCTCCCCGCCCTGCCGCCCGGTACGGGCATGGCGTCGCGCGCGCCGCGAATCAGTCGGCGCCGCCCTGCTTCCGCGGTGGCTTCTGCACCTGCCGCGCGATGCCCCGCAGGATGTGCACCTCCTCGGTGGTGACCTGCGCGCGGTTCACCAGCTGGCGCAGCCGGGCCATCAGCTTGCGCGGCACGGCCGGATCGAGGAAGTCGATGGCCACCAGCATCTCTCGCCAATGCGCCAGCAGGCCGTTCACGGCGGCGGCGTCGGCCTGCACCGGCGCGCGCGTGCGCTCCACCACCGGGAAGCCGCCGAGCGCCTGGCGCCAGTCGTAGGACAGCAGTTGCACCGCCTGGGCCAGGTTCAGCGAGCCGTACTCGGGCTGCGTGGGGATGCTGATGCACAGGTGGCAGGCGTGCACGTGCTCGTTGGACAGCCCGAAGCGCTCGCCGCCGAACACGAAGGCCACGCGGTGGTCGGTGCGCGCCAGCTCGGCGAACGCGTCGCGCGGCGCGCGCGTGGGCGGGCCGAAGTCGCGCGGCGTCATGGCGGTGGCGCAGGCGAAGGTGGTGCCGGCCAGCGCCTCGTCCAGCGTGGGCACGATGCGGGCGCACTCGAGGATGTCGGTGGCGCCGGAGGCCATCGCGATCGCCTCGGGCCGGGCCAGCACGTCGGGGTAGCGCGGCGTCACCAGCACCAGGTCGGAAAAACCCATCACCTTCATGGCGCGCGCGGTGGCGCCCACGTTGCCGGGGTGGCTGGTGTCGACCAGGATGAATCGCGTGGAATCTGTCAAGAACTGCACCGCTCGCTGCAAGGGCGGGCCGGGCGCGCGCGTGACTTGCGCGACCCGGCCGGCTAGAATAGGGATTCCCCGCATTGTCGCGCCGCCGCAGGCTTCGTCCGCCCCGCGCCACCATTGCACCGCTCTTTCGTCGCTGTCGCCCTGATTCTTCGCCTTGCCGGCGCTCCGCGTGGAGCGCCGCAGCCAACCCATTGGAAACGCCCATGTCCCAGTCCCTGCATCCCATGCTCAACATCGCCATCAAGGCGGCTCGTGCTGCGGGGGCGGTCATCAACCGGGCCTCGCTGGACGTCGACAAGGTGCAGGTGGAAAGCAAGGGCGTGAACGACTTCGTCACCGAAGTCGACAAGCATGCGGAAGCGGTCATCATCGACGCGCTTCTCCAGGCCTACCCGGGCCACAGCATCCTCGCCGAGGAATCCGGGCGCACGCTGGGTTCGCAGGACAGCGAGTTCGTCTGGATCATCGATCCGCTCGACGGCACCACCAACTTCATCCACGGCCTGCCCTTCTACGCCGTCTCCATCGCGCTGGCGTGGCGCGGCGTGGTGCAGCAGGCCGTGGTGTACGACCCGACCCGCAACGACCTGTACTACGCGTCGCGCGGCCGGGGCGCCTTCCTCAACGACCGCCGCCTGCGCGTGTCCAAGCGCCTGCGCCTGGCCGACTCGCTCATCGGCACCGGCTTCCCGTTCCGCAAGGGCGACAACTTCAAGCGCTACATGAAGATGTTCGAGGAGATCTCGCAGCAGTGCGCCGGCCTGCGTCGCCCGGGCGCCGCGTCGCTGGATCTCTGCTACGTGGCCGCGGGCTACTACGACGGCTTCTTCGAGACCGGGCTGAGCCCGTGGGACATCGCCGCCGCCTCGCTGATCATCACCGAGGCCGGCGGCCTCATCGGCAACTTCAGCGGCGAGGCCGACTTCCTGTACCAGCGCGAAGTGGTCGCGGGCAACCCGAAGGTGTACGGCCAGCTCGTCGGCATCCTCACGCCCTACTCGCGGGTGACCAAGGACGACGGCAGCACGCCTTCCACGACCGAAGGCGCCACCGCCCCGGACGCGACCGACGCCTTCGTGGAAGCCAACGCCGAAGCCGCCCCGGCCGCGTCGGCGGAGCCGAAGCCGCGCAAGGCCATCAAGGTCACCGGGCCCCGCACGCCGCGCAATCGCCTCTGACGTCTTGGGGCGCCTTGCATTGCCCACGGGTTTGTAGTAACGTTTCTACAACCTTCAGGAGGTATTGCAATGCCCCCTCCCAGGCGCTACACGACGCTCACCAGCCGCGAGTTCAACCAGGATGCCGGGGGCGCCAAGCGCGCCGCCGAGGAAGGCCCCGTCTACATCACTGACCGGGGCCGTCCGGCGCATGTCCTGCTGAGCATCGACGAATACCGACGCCTCACCGAGCCGGCCGCCAGCATCGTCGACCTCCTCGCGATGGCCAGCGATGCAGACATCGATTTCGAGCCGGCCCGGTCGCGAATCGAGCTGCGCCCGGCCGACTTCGGCTGATGTACGTCCTCGACACGAACGTCGTCTCCGAGCTGCGCAAGGCCGCACGCGGCAAGGCAGATGCGCGCGTCGTCGCCTGGGCCGGGTCCATCCCGCCCGGCGCCCTCTTCCTCTCCGTCATCACGCTCATGGAGATCGAGCAGGGGATCCTGCAGCTCGAACGCCGCGACCTGCACCAGGGCGCGCTCATCCGCCACTGGTTCGTCCGCCAGGTGCAACCCGCCTTCGCCGGCCGCGTGCTGCCCATCGACGACGCCGTGGCGCTGCGCTGCGCGCGGCTGCACGTGCCGGATCCCCGCAACGAACGCGACGCGCTGATCGCCGCCACCGCGCTGGTGCATGGCATGACCGTCGTGACGCGGAACACGGCCGACTTCGTGGCGGCCGGCGTGCCGTTGCTCGATCCCTGGGGCTTGAACAAGTGCTGAGCCGTTCGTGGATTGTTGACGAGGTGATATTGAGAAACTGCACAAGCGCGCATGTGACAAGCAGCCCGCACCACGACGACTGCAGCGTCGTGGCGCATGTCGTCAAGAAAGACGACTGGTACATCAAGTTCTACTTCCTCGATCCCGACACGATCTTCATCAGCGTCCACCAATGAGGTTTTCCATGAAGTTCTTCAGCGAAGGCGACAAGAGCAAGGCCATTTGTGGCGTCTGCAAGGCGGCGCGTAGCACCACTTTAGGCTACCGAGACGTCCCCTTTTCCGATGGCAGCGGCATGGTCAAGGACATTCTCGTCGGCGTGTGCGATACGTGCGACCAGGTGGCGGCGATTCCCGCCCAGTCCACCCCTGCCATCAGCAAAGCTCGCAGCAAAGCCTCCGAGTCGATCGAGGCCGTGCTCCCGGCGCCTTACTTCGAACTCCTCGACCTTGCCTGCTTCAAGATCGACCCGCTCGCTTCACTCGGCCTGCGCAAGGGCCTGTTGATGCTCTACGTGCACAGGTTCGCCGACGGCTCCTTTGACCTTGCCAAGCTCAAGGCGGCGGGCAGGGCATTGGCGGGACGTCCCGGCATGGAGTCGAAACACAAGCGCCGCCTGTCCATCAAAGCCTCGGCGAGGTCGTTTCGCGAACTGGACGACGTCGCGGAGCGATCGGCTCTCCCGAAGACCGACACGATCAAGGCGATCATCGGAGCCATCAAGGAGGACATCGTCGAGGACGGCAACCCCGAACTGATCATCAGCATTCGGGAATACTCGATCTTCGCGTCAGCTTGAGCGCGCGCGCCGTACAAGCGCCCCTGACAGGCACGCCGCTCGCCGCGCCCCGCGCATGCTTCGCCAATCCTCCACCACCTTCCCCATCGATACCCGCGGCCGCGGTCTCGTCGAGTTCACGCGCCCGGTGCACGACTGGGTGGCGAAGTGCGGCTTCGACACCGGCCTGCTGACCCTGTTCGTGCGCCACACCTCGGCCAGCCTGCTCATCCAGGAGAACGCCGACCCCACGGTGCGTGCCGACCTCGACCGCTTCTTCGCGCGGCTGGTGCCCGACGGCGATCCGCTGTTCCGGCACGCCGACGAGGGCCCGGACGACATGCCTGCACACGTGCGAACGGCGCTCACGGCGGTGTCGCTCACGATCCCCGTGGCGCGCGGCCGCCTGGTGCTGGGCACCTGGCAGGGCCTCTACCTGTGGGAGCACCGCACGCGGCCGCATCGGCGCGAGGTGGCGGCGCACCTGCTGGGCGAATGAAGCGGCCGGGCACGCGATAATCCGCCTCCTGCCCTTGCCGTAAAGCCCCGCCGTCGATGCCTGCCGAAATCCCCGTGGACGCTCCTGTAAGCCTGAAGGACCTCAGCGGTCATACGCCGATGATGGCGCAATACTTCGGGCTCAAGGCCGACCACCCCGACACGCTCCTGTTCTACCGCATGGGCGACTTCTACGAGGTGTTCTTCGACGACGCCCGCAAGGCCAACCGCCTGCTGGACATCACGCTGACCACGCGGGGTGCGTCCGCCGGCCACCCGGTGGTCATGGCGGGGGTGCCGGTGCATGCGCCCGAGTCCTACCTCGCCCGCCTGGTGAAGCTGGGCGAGGCCGTGGCCATCGCCGAGCAGGTGGGCGAGGTCGGCCTTGGCAAGGGCCCCGTGGAGCGTCGCGTCACCCGTGTCGTCACGCCGGGCACCGTCACCGATTCCGAGCTGCTGTCCGACCGCCAGGACACCGTGCTGCTGGCCGTGTTCGCCAACCGCGCGCGCGTGGGCCTCGCCTGGCTGGCGCTGGCCGAGGGCCGGTTGGGGCTGGGCGAATGCACCGAGGCCGAGCTGCCGTCGTGGCTGGCGCGCCTGGCGCCGGCGGAGATCCTCGTGTCGGCCGAAGGCGCGCCGGTGGCGGTGCGCCACGGCCCGGTGTCGGTGGTCAATCGACCGGCCTGGCAGTTCGACACCGAGCTGGGCCTGCGCAAGCTGTGCGAGCTGCTGGGCGTGGCCACGCTGGCCGGCTTCAACGCGCAGGATCTGCCGCGCGCGCACGCCGCGGCCGCCGCGTTGATCAGCTATGCCGAGCACACGTCGGGGGGTGCGAAGCACGCTCTCGGACACGTGAAGTCGCTGGGCGTGGAGAAGGCCGGCGAGCTGCTGGACCTGCCGCCCGCCACGCTGCGCAACCTCGAGCTCACGCAGACGCTGCGCGGCGAGGCCGCGCCCACGCTGCTGTCGCTGCTGGACACCTGCCGCACCGGCATGGGCAGCCGCCAGCTGCGGCTGTGGCCCACGCATCCGCTGCGCGACCGCAAGGACCCGCTGGAGCGCCATGCCGCCATCGACGTGCTGATGATCCATGGGCCGGAGCCGCTGCGCCAGGCGCTGCGCGGCGTCAGCGACGTGCAGCGCATCGTGGCGCGCATCGCGTTGCGCCAGGTGCGCCCGCGCGAGCTCTCGGGCCTGCGCGACA
>JACMOG010001021.1 GCA_014378125.1 Vitreoscilla sp.
CACCTGGACGACTTCGACCCGAACGATCCATACAACTCCGGCTCGATCGAGTTCTTCCAGTTCGCCGACGGCTCGATTCACAGCTATGGCGAGTTGCTCGCCAAGGGCTTCAACATCGCCGGAACACCCGATGCCGACCAACTCTTCGGCACCGCGGTGAACCACACCATCCACGCGCTGGGCGGCGACGACCTGGTGGATGGCGGCGCGGGCAACGACCAGCTGTTCGGCGACCTGGGCAACGACTCGCTGTTCGGCGGCGACGGTGACGATCATCTTTATGGAGGCGACGGCGTCGACGTGCTGGACGGCGACGCGGGGACGGACATCCTCGAGGGCGGCAACGGCAACGACGTGTACCTGTTCGCGCTCGGCGACGGACAGGACACGGTGGTTGACAGCGCGGGGGCCGACACGGTCAGTTTCGGCGCCGGCATCACGACTGCAAACCTGCGCGCCGCCCGCTCCGGCAACGACCTCGTGTTCCTGATCAACGGCACCGCCGACAGGCTCACGGTGCAAGACTGGTTCGTGAACGCGCAAGGCGTGGCACAAGCCGTGCTGGGCGACGGCATAGTGCTCGACCATGCGGGGATTCTCGATCTGATGAGAAATGCCCCGCCGGTCCTGGCCGCCGACACCGCCTCGGCGAAGGAGGACGCGACACTCACGGCCGCCGGCAATGCATTGGCGAACGACTTCGACCCCGAAGGGCGCACACTGCGCGTCACCAACCCAGGTGCCTTCCCCGGCAGCTACGGCCCGCTCTCGCTGGCATCCGGCGGCAGCTTCAGCTACACCTTGAACAACAGTTCCGCCGCCGTTCAGTCGCTTGCCGCTGGCCAGACCGTGACCGACACGTTCGCCTACACCGCCACCGACGACGACCCCAACGGCGCGATGAGCTCCAGTTCGACGATCACCGTCAATGTCGCGGGCACTAACGATGCGCCGGTCACCGCAGCCGATCATGCCGGCGCGGTCGAGGACCAGACCGCGCCCGTGACGGGCAACGTCCTGGCCAATGACAGCGATGTCGACAACGGCACGGTGTTGCGCGTCGCCGCGCCGGGCACCTTCACCAGCGCCTACGGAACGCTGACGCTCGCGGTGAATGGCGATGTCACGTACACCCTCAACAACGCGGCATCGGCGGTGCAAGCGCTGGGCGCCGGTGTCGCGGTGCTCGATCGCTTCTCTTACGCCGCCACCGACGGGATCGTCTCGACACCGGGCACCATCGACGTCACGATCACCGGCCGCAACGACGCGCCGGTGCTCGCGATCCCGATCCCTGACGCAAGCGCGTCGCCGAACTCCAGTTTCGCGCTGACGCTTGCGTCCAGCACGTTTACCGACGCCGACGCCGGCGACGTGCTGACATGGAGTGCCAGCCTGGCCGACGGGACCGCGCTGCCGAGCTGGCTGGCCTTCGATGCAGGCACCCATACTTTCTCGGGCCGTGTGCCCAAGACAGCCACGGGGTACCTCGATGTGCTGGTGGCGGGGACCGACCGCAGCGCGGCCGCCGCGTCCGATGTGTTCCGCCTGACGTTTGGCGCGAGCACGGGCGGGGGCGGTGGAAGTGGAGGTGGAGGTGGAGGTGGAGGTGGAGGTGGGAACGGGGGCGGGGGCGGCAGCACTGCAAACCAAGGCGTCGGTAACGGCCAGGACGCGCCGCCGCCGGGCCAGAGCTACAACTTCAACGACGGCGCCGGCACCGGGCCGGGCAACCCGGGCGCAAAGGGCGGCAACGGCTATACACCGCACGGGGTGGCCCCGATCGGGCCCGCACCGGCAAGCGCAGTCGCCTCGCATCCGAGCGTCTCGCCCAAGGCCATCGCGGCACCGCCCGGACTCGCAGCCGGGCACGGTGACGGACAGCTCAACAACAACGGCCAGCACAACGGCATCGCGAATGGCAACGGCAACGGGAACGGCAATGGCAATGCCGGCACCCCCCCGGGCGGGACCGCGCCGCAAACCCCATCGCTCGACGCGCAGAGCCCGAGGCCGTCGTCCAGCGCGCCGCAGCCTGCGGCGCTGGCGAGCATCGAGCCATCCAAGGCGCAGTTCGGCGACGTCGCGCGCTACTTCGCGCAGCTGCCGGCGGCCGATTCCGGCGTGCTGACGCAGCGCCAGATCGCGCAGCGATGGGCTGTGATTGGCAGCGCGGTGGCCGGGTTTGCTGGTGCCGATGGCGCAACCCACGACGCCGCCGCCGACTCCGCCGGGTTCTCTGGCGACGCCACCGCCAAGTCGATGGGCTGGGGATATGCGGGCTCGACCGGCGACACTGCAGGAACGCGGGGGCTGCCCGCCTTCCAGGGGCTGTCCGAAGGCTTCGGCAAGCTTGGTTGACCTGCAATGATGCCGCTGGCCAACCCCCGCGAATTCCTGCCAGCCATCGTGCGCCTGAGTGAGCAGCCGCCCAGCCCGCTGGGCCGCGCTCTGCTCACGACCATCCTGGTTTTCCTGGCGCTGCTGATCGCCTGGGCCGCCATTGGGAGGCTCGACGTGGTCGCGGTGGCCGAAGGCAAGCTGGTGCCCTCAACCTACCTCAAGATCGTGCAGCCCACCGATGCGGGCGTTGTCAAGGAAATCCTGGTGCGCGAAGGTGAGTCGGTGAAGGCGGGCCAGTTGCTGATGCGCATGGACCCGACGCTGGCCAACTCGGACCTCAAGGCATTGACAGCCGACGCGCACAATAAACGTCTGGCGGTGCGACGCATCGACGCGGAACTCACGGACGGGCGTTTCGCAAGCCGCCTGGGCGATCCGGCTGAGCTGTTCGCCCAGGTGAACGCCCAATACATCGCCAACCGTGTGGCTTACGAAAACGCGCTCGCGCAAGAGCGCGCCACGCTCGACAAGGCGAAGCATGACTTGGCGAGTACGAAGGAAATCCGGGCCAAGCTGGCCGAGACGCTGCCTCACTTCCGCAACCAGGAGGCGTCCTACGCCGGCCTGGAGCGCGACGGCTTCGTTGGCGCACTGGCTTCGTCCGACAAGAAGCGCGAGCGCATCGAACGCGAACAGGACCTGCGCGCGCAGGAGGACGTGGTGGCGTCGGCGGGCGCGACACTGGTCCAGGAGGAACGCAAGATCGTGCAGATCGGCGCCGAATACCAGCGGCGGCTGCGCGCCGAGCGCATCGAGACGGCCGCACAGCTCGAGCGCGTCGAGCAGGAGCTCGCCAAACAGGAGCATCGCGGCGGCTGGCTCGAGATGAAGGCGCCCGCGAATGGGATCGTCAAGGACCTGGCCACCCACACGGCGGGCACTGTCGCCAGCCCAGGCACGATCCTCATGACGCTGGTGCCGACCGGCGAAAGCTTGCTCGCCGAGGTGTGGGTGAAGAATGACGACATCGGCTTCGTGCGTGAGCGCCAGCCGGTCCGGCTCAAGCTCGCCGCATTCCCGTTCCAGCAATACGGCATGGTTGACGGCGATGTCCTTCAGGTGAGCGCCGACTCGAGCGATCCGGCCAACGCGGCATCCACGGCGCCAGGCCCGGCGGCGCGCCCGGGCGGCGAAGTGCTGGCCTACCGCGCGCTGGTCAATCTGCGCAGCCAGCAACTGTCGGTGGACGGCCGGCCCTACGCGCTTGCGCCCGGCATGCAGGTGGCCGCCGAAATTCACCTGGGCACGCGCAGCGTTCTGGAGTACCTGCTCTCGCCGGTGACGCGGGGCTTTCGCGAGGCGGGCCGCGAACGCTAGGCGGCCCCGGGAATTGTGGCAGGCAGTCATCGTGAAAATCCTGTTCGTTCATCAGAACTTTCCCGGCCAATTCCGGCACTTGGCAGTTGCTCTTGCCGCTGAGGGCCACGAGGTGGTGGCCTTAGGGGTCAGGGCACCCGAGGCAAGCTTCCCCGGTATCCGCCATTTGCGGCACCGGCCGCGCGTCATCGGACACTTCAACTCCTCCCATCCTCTGGCGCAAGGCGAGCTGGACTGGCTTTCCAAGCAGTCGCGCGGCGATAGCGCGGCCCGCGCCATGCGCCAGCTGCGCGGCGAAGGCTTTACCCCCGACGTTGTGGTGGCTCATCCAGGCTGGGGTGAAGCCCTGTTCGCCAAGGACGTCTTTCCCGGCGCCAAACTGCTGATCTACGCCGAGTTCTTTTACGGCGGCGACATGAGCGATACGACGTTCGACCCCGAGTTTGCTGCCGCCGGCGACTATTGCTGCGAGCGCGCGCGCATGAAGAACACGCACCTCCTGCACGCGCTGAGTGAGGCGGATGCGATGATTTTCCCAACCCAGTTCCAGCGCCAGCGACACCCCGCCTGGGCCCAGCAGCGCATCCAGGTCATCCACGATGGCATCGACACCGACCGATTCAAGCCGGACCCCCACGCCAGTGTCCACCTGAAGGCTGCCGGCGTGACGCTCAAGCCCGGCGACGAGGTCGTGACGTTCGTTGCGCGCAACCTGGAGCCGTACCGCGGATACCACATCTTCATGCGCGCCTTGCCTTTGCTCCAGCAGTTGCGGCCCCGCTGCCGTGTGGTGATCGTCGGTGGTGATGGTGTGAGCTATGGAGCACGGCCGCCCGAAGGCCGCTCATGGCGCGAGATCTTCAAGGCTGAAGTGGCGCAGCATCTGGACTACTCGCGTTTGCATTTCGTCGGAAAGCTGCCGCATGACATGCTGACGCGGCTGATGCAAGTCTCTGCTGCCCATGTGTACCTGACCTATCCGTTCGTGCTGTCCTGGTCGTTGCTCGAGGCGATGAGCATAGGCTGCCTCGTCGTTGCCTCTGACACGGCACCCGTTCGTGAAGTGATTGAAGACGGCCGCACCGGATTTCTGACGGACTTCTTCGACATGGAGATGCTTGCAAAACGCGTTGCTGATGTACTCGACCGCCGACCCAGCTTCGTTGCATTTGGCGAAGCGGCGCGCCGCGAGATTCAAAGCGGATACGACCTGTACTCCCGCTGTTTGCCGGCGC
>JACMOG010000099.1 GCA_014378125.1 Vitreoscilla sp.
CGAAGTGAACATCCAGGTCGAGTTCCAAGTCGTAGTGCTCGAAAACCTTTACCTGCACTGGCGCAACGGTGCGAAGGGCGACTTGGACGCGGGCAAGGGCATCACGGCCATCAACCTGGGGTACGTCACGGCCGATCCGTTCTACGCGTTGACGCGCTTCGCCTACGGCAAGTCCATCGCACCCAACGGCGTGAACTGGGGCGGGTACGACGATCCGAAAGTCAACGAGGCCATCGATCAGATCAAGGGCACGTTCGACGTCAAGAAGCAGGACGTCCTGTTGGCCTATGTGCACCAACGCATGGTCGACGACTCGCTGATGCTGTGGGTGGTGCACGACACGAACCCGCACGCGCTGTCGCCGAAGGTCAAGCAGTTCGTGCAGGCGCAACACTGGTTCCAGGACCTGACGACCCTCGGCATGTGAGGCGGTGGCCCTCTGTCGCCTAGGCTGAAGTTCGATGCTCATCTACCTGTTCAAGCGCTTGCTGGCGGCCGTGCCGATCGCGTTGGGCGTGACGGTGGTGTCGTTCCTGCTGGTCTACATCGCGCCCGGCGATCCGCTCAACGCCATCGCCCCGGCCGATGCGCCTGCCGAGGTCATCTCGGCGCTGAGGGCAACCTACGGGCTGGACCGGCCACTACCGGTGCGCTATGGCCTGTGGCTCGAGCGCGCGCTGCAGGGCGATCTCGGCGCCTCCATCGCCACCGGGCGCTCGGTGCGTTCAGAGGTGTTCGCAGCGGTTTCCAACACGCTGCTGCTGGCCGGCATGGCCGCCGCCGTGGGGGTCACGCTGGGGTGCGTGCTCGGGGCCCTGGCCGGGTACCGCATCGGCAGCGCGGTCGATCGGCTGGCGAGTGCGGTGTCGGCGATCGGCGTGAGCGTGCCGCACTATTGGCTGGGTCTGGTGTTGACCATCATCTTCTCGGTCAAGCTCGGGTGGTTGCCGGCGATGGGTGCGGGCCCGGGCGACTCGGAAGGCTGGGCCTGGGACACCGCCCACCTGCGCCACCTGCTGCTGCCGGCGGCCACGCTGTGCGTCATCCCGATGGGCATCATCACGCGCACCGTGCGTGCGCTCGTGGCCGACACCTTGAGCCAGGAGTTCGTGGTCTCGCTTCGCGCGCGCGGCCTGCCCGCCTCGCGCATCTTCCGGCATGTAGCGAAGAACGCCGCGCCCACCGTGCTCGCGGTCACGGGGCTGCAAGTGGGCTATCTCATGGGCGGCTCGATCCTCGTGGAAACGGTGTTCGCCTGGCCGGGCACCGGCCTTCTGCTGAACACCGCGATATTCCAGCGCGACATTCCGTTGCTGCAGGGAACCATCCTCGTGCTGTGCCTGTTCTTCGTCGTTCTCAACCTGCTGGTGGACATGCTGCAACCCTTGTTCGACCCGCGCATCGCAAGAGCTTGATCACCGCCCGATGAAGACCATCACGGCCGCCGAGCCTTTCTCATGCCCCGCCTCTTCAGTCGCTGCGCCTCCGGGGCGCGGCTACTGGGCGCTGGTACTGCGCCAGCTCGGGCGCGAGCCGGTGGCGATGGCCGCCGCCGCCGTGTTGCTGCTCCTGGTGGACGCTGCGCTGTTCGCGCCCTGGCTTCCGCCCGCGGGCCCCTACAAGGCCAGCATGCTCAAGCGGCTGCTGCCGCCTGGCAGTTCGGGGCACTGGCTGGGCACCGACGAACTCGGCCGCGACATGCTGACGCGGCTGATCTACGGCGGCCGCATGTCACTCGTCATCGGTGACGCGCCGGTGGTCGCCGCCTTCGTTCTCGGCACCGGCATCGGTCTCGTGGCGGGCTACGCGGGCGGCTGGGTGAACATGGCCATCATGCGGACGCTCGACGTGTTCTACGCGTTCCCGTCGGTGCTGCTGGCAGTGGCCATCGCCGGGGCGCTCGGCCCGGGCATGAGCAACAGCATGATCGCGCTGACGATGGTCTTCATCCCGCAGATCGTGCGGATGGCCGAAAGCGTCACCACGCAGGTGCGGCATCTCGACTATGTCGACGCGGCGCGTCTCTCGGGCGACGGCGCCCTGGGCATCATCCGTCGCCACGTGCTGGGCAACGTGCTCGGGCCGGTGTTCGTCTACGCCACGGGCCTGGTCAGCGTCAGCATGATTCTCGCCTCCGGCCTCTCGTTCCTGGGCCTCGGCGTGAAGCCGCCCGAGCCCGAATGGGGCCTGATGCTCAACACACTGCGCTCGGCCATCTACAGCCAGCCGCTGCTCGCGGCGTTGCCGGGCGTGATGATCTTCGTCACCTCGATGGCCTTCAATCTGCTCGCCGACGGCATCCGCTCGGCGATGGACGTCAAGCGGTGAGCGCCGATCCGGTCCTCGGCTTGGCGCTGCGCGACAAGGGCGGCCCGGCGCAGCCGCTGCTGACAGTGACCGGGTTGCGCAAGCACTTCGCGCTTCCTGGCGGATTTTTCCGACGCAACGCCGCGAAGGTCCGCGCCGTGGACGGCGTGAGCTTCACGGTCGCCAAGGGCGAGACCCTGGGCGTGGTCGGCGAATCGGGCTGCGGCAAGAGCACCACCGCGCGGCTGGTGGCGCGCCTGATCGAGCCGGATGCCGGCGAGCTCGTGTTCGACGGCGAGGCCGTCGGTGCACAGACCGGGCTGGCGCTGAAGGACTACCGCCGCAGCCTGCAGATGGTCTTCCAGGATTCCTACGCATCGCTGAACCCGCGGATGCCCGTGGCCGAGGCCGTCGCCTACGGACCGCAGGTGCACGGCATGCCCGCGCGGGCTGCGCGACAACGTGCGTACGACCTGCTGGCCCGCGTCGGCCTCGCGCCCGAGGTGTTCGCGCAGCGCTACCCCCACGAACTCTCGGGCGGCCAGCGCCAGCGCGTGAACATCGCTCGCGCGCGGCCTGCGCCGGCATGCCGTGCACCTGCGGCCCGTAGGCCACGGCCTCGGCCACCGGCATGCGCGGGTTCAGCGAGGCGTAGGAGTCCTGGAAGACCATCTGCAAGCTGCGGCGAAAGTCTTTCAGTGCAAGGCCGGTCTGGGCGC
>JACMOG010000100.1 GCA_014378125.1 Vitreoscilla sp.
GGGGCGTGGCGACCAGCGCGGCGATGAGGCGGGGGGTGAATTTCATGGGAGGTCCGATGGTTGTGTGTACCGACAACGCGGTTGTAGCCCCTCAAGCTGACCGCGAACTCAACGGTGAGACCTGAGGAAACCCGGTCAACCGTTGCCGGGCGGGCAAAAGCGGGTAGACCCCCGCGTCCGGACGACATACGCTCGGGGCAGAGACCGACCACGACGAAAACAAGATGAACGCTCCCGCAGAACTCACCACAGCCACCGCCGCCGCCGATGCCCCGCGCCGCCTGCCCATCAGGCGCCTGCGCGTGGACCTGTCCCAGGGCTTTCCCAAGCTCTGGAATGGCGGCGAGGCCTTCCGCACGCACTACATGAACGCGCTGTCGATGAGCTTTCCCGTCGGCGAGCAGTTCTTCATCGACGCGGTGAAGAAGGGCGTGACGATGCTGTCGCCCGGGCAGCAGGCCGCCTGGGCCGACGAGATCCGCGGCTTCGTGGGCCAGGAGGCCACGCACCGCTTCCTGCACGGGCAATTCAACGCCGAACTCGAGCGCCAGGGACTGAAGAACCACTGGCAGGGCTGGGCCGCGTGGCGCATCAAGAACGGCGAGAACATGCACCCCGTCAACCACGTGGCGGTGACGGCGGCCTACGAGCACTTCACGGCGGTGATGGCCACCGGCCTGCTCACGCATCCCGAGTGGCTGGACGGCGCCACGCCCGAGCTCGCGCTGCTGTGGCGCTGGCACGCGGTCGAGGAAAGCGAGCACAAGACGGTGGCGTTCGACCTGTACCGCGCGATGGGCGGCAGCGAGCGCCGGCGCCGACTGTGGTTCGTCTACATCGCGGTGCAGTTCTTCTTCGAGTCGAGCCTGCAGACCTTCATCAACCTGTGGCGTGCCGGCAAGTGGTGGCAGCCGCGCACCTGGTGGCAGGCGGCGCGCTACCTGTTCGGGCCGCGCGGCGTGTGGGCCGCCAGCTTCTTTCCGCTGCTGCGCTACCTGCGCCGCGGCTTCCATCCGAACGACCTGGGCGACGCCGCCGAGATGGCGCAAAGGCTGCAGGCGCAGCGCGACGCCTACGCCATCGTGGCGGCATAGCGCACTCACCCCGGCCCGCGTCCAGAGCTCCCCACACCTTCGCGCGAACCCGGGCTGAATCCGGCGACCGATAGAGAGTCCAGAGCCCATCCGCGTTCCGCGGCCGGCCACGGACGCGCCTCCCACGAAGGAGGCCACTCGAGGGGAAGACGTGGATATGGCCGAGATGACGTGGATGATGCAGGCGGCAGCGCCGCTGGCGCCCGTCGACGAACAGGGCGAGCGCGAACGCGTGCTGTTCGAGTCGTGCCCGCTTCCCTTGTTCATCTTCGACCTCGAGATGATGGAGATCCGCCACGCGAACCTGGCCGCCTGTCTCAAATACGGCTACTCGCACCAGGAATTTTCCGGCCTGACGCTGCGCGACTTCCAGCCGGACGATCCACAGGGCGAGGCCACCAACCCGCTGGGCCTCGAGGCGCTGGACGTCTTCGTCACCGGCTGCTTGCGGCGGGCGCAGGCCACGCGCCGGGCGGAGCGACGAAGGACGGACCGAAAGCCTGTCATCCTGCGCGAAGTCGCAGGATCCACGCCCGCGAACGACCTACCTCGATCGCCGCCGCCACAGTCGGCGCGCGAGCCATGCCAAGGGCAGCAGGACCAGGAACCACGGAATGGCATAGGCCACGAACGTGATCGCCGAGGCCGCCGCCTGGCCCAGGTCGGCACCGAAGCCGCGCAACGAGCGGCCGATCGGCGCCAGCGCCTCGCGCTCGCTGTCGCCCGTGGTGGCGATGGACACCGTCAGCGTCTCGGTGGCGACGCGCTGCTGCAGGTGAGCCCGTTCGCCGGTGGCCGACTCCAGCGTCGACTGCACCTTCGCCAGCTCCTCGTTCACGCTCATCATCGTCTTGATGTCGTTGCTGCCCTTGGCGCGCAGCGCCAGCAACGAGTCGCGGTACTCGCGCGCCATCGCCAGCTGGCGTTCGGTGTCGGCGAAGGGTGCGGCCAGGCCGCCCGAGGCGGCCGACTCGGACACCAGGCCGCCGTTGACGCGCAGCTTCGCCAACACGCGCGCGATGCCCGCCGGCGCGGCTCGCAGCACGAGGTTGGCGCGGGTGTTGCGCTGGCCGTTGGAAAGGCCCGACTTCAGCACCACGCACTGGCTGGCCGTGTCCGCGTCGCAGGCGGCCTGGGTCGCGCTGAACAGCGGCCCGATGGCGTCGGGCGCCACCTCCATCTCCACGTGCCGTGTGGTGGCGAGCGTGGCGCGCCGGCTCTCGGCGTCCCCCGCGACCTTCTTGTCATCGACCATCACGGACGCCTCGTCCGACGCGCCCACGGCGCCGATCGGCTTGCTGCAACCGGCCAGGCCGGCCAGCGCGAGAACGAGGGCGCCCGCGACGCGTGCCCGTCCGTTCATTGCGCGCCCGGCCCGAGGCGCACCGAGCGCACCAGGTCGGCCTGCGACTTCTCCAGGTCGAGCTGCGGCGACAGCAGGATCTCGGGATACGCCTCGCAGCGGGCCTGGAACGAGCGCGTGCCGCGCCCGTGGAATTCCTGGCGCAGGCCGGGCCGATTGGAATCGACCTTCGCCTTGAGCTGTTCCACGGTGAGCCCCTCCTTGCGCGCCTGTTCGGACGCCTCGCCCCAGTATTTGTCGATGACCAGGAACTGACCCTCGATCTCGTCGACGAACGAGCCGTGGTCGACCAGCCAGATGTCGTAGGCGTGGCGGTTGGCCTCCGAGGTGGCGGGGAAGGCCTCGTCGCAGATCTCCTCGATCCACTTGACGCTGCGCACGCGCACGATCAGCTCGGCGAAGTCGTGGAAGTAGTTGCCCGTGGCCTGCGTGCTGGCGCGCGCCGCGGCGAACGCGCTGGGCGCCGGCCGGGGCAGCGTGATCGTGGTGGCGGCACTGGCCGCGGTCGGGGCGGGCGCCACGGCGGCGGGCGCGCCGCCCACCGGCGTGCCCCATTCGACACTCGAGGCCGCGGGCGCTGCCGGCTGGGCCCACGGCGAGGCGACGAAGGCAAGCAGGACCAGCGGCGAAAGACGTTTCATCGGAAGGCTCGACCGGGGGGCGCCGGCGTGTCGAAATCTTGGCCGATTCTTCCACATCGGTGTTTCGACCCCGTACGGCGCGTCTCCGGGCATTCCGGCAGAATCGACGCGAGGCGTTTCCGCCCGACCAAAGGCATTCGCATGAAGACTCCGCTGCTGCTCGCCCTGGCGCTGGCCTCGATGGCCGCCATCGCCGCGCCGGCCACGCCGCCCGACGAGGCGCCGTCCCGGCCGATGCGCGCCGACCACCCGTTCCTGGGCGCCTGGCAGATCACGCGCCGCGACGACGCCTGCGCCGAGATCTACCGAATCGACCGCAACGGCCGCACGCTCATCACCAGCGCCGACGAGGTGGCGCAGTCGCGCTTCACGATGTCCGACCAGCCCAGCACCAAGGGCTACTACAAGTGGGTGGACACGCTGGTCAAGGACAACGGCAGGAAGGACTGCTGGGGCCAGATCACCAAGCCCGGCAAGACCACCACGCGCTACGTGATGATGAATCCGGCGCAGGATCGGTTCATCGTGTGCACGGCGGAGGATGGGAAGCAGTGCTTCGGGCCGTTCGTGAAGCTTGAAGGCGGGGAGATCTAAGGCGGCTGTCGCCGGCGAGCGGCGTCTTTCGAGCCGCGGACCATGAGTTCGTAGCCCGCGACGACCGCGCGGGCCAGCGGCGGCTCGGCGGTTGGGACAAAACCAATGCTGTCGCCCGCCACGGGGCGGAACGCCTCGGGATACTTGAAACTGCATCACATTTGCATTACATTGTGGGCATGAAAACCGCCACCCTGCCTGCCGTGCGTGTCGAGCCCGCGTTGAGAAGCGATGCCGAGGCGGTCCTCGACGAAGGCGAATCCCTCTCCGATTTCGTCGCCTCGTGCGTTCGCGACGGCGTGGCCTGGCGGCGGACTCAGGACGCCTTCCTCGCACGCGCCCGAGACGCCGTCGAGCGATCTGAGCGTGAAGACAGCGGGATCTCTCCGCAGGAAGCGTTGCGGCAGATGGATGTCCGGCTCGAGGCGGCGCGTCAGCGACTGGCGGCAAGCAAGCCGAGCGCGGGGCGGTGACCGTCTACCGCGTTGTCCTCGCCGAGGAGGCCACCGACGACTTGCTGCGGATCGAGGATTCCACCATCGAACGTGAATTCGCCAGCGCGACACCTGACCTCGACGTGGTGCGGCGCCTCAGAGACGCGGTTGACCGCGCACTTCGACTGCTGGAATTCTCGCCCTACTCCTGCCGCAAGGCCGCTCGCGCGGTCAACGACAAGCAGCGCGAACTCATCATCCCCTTCGGAAGCGCCGGACTCATTGCCGCGTTTGAAATCCGCGGCGAGGTCGTCCGCATCGGTGCCATTCGCCATCAGCTCGAGCAGGACTACCACTGATTCTCGTCGACACCTTGTGCCATTCGCTTGATACAAGGCTTTGTAGCCGAGAGGCTCTTGTCGGCCACTACCGGTCGGTCGCGAGTGTCGGCTTCCGGGTAGGCTAGGATCTGAAAATGTTGAACGGACGCCCGGTAACTCCCGAATTCGCTGAGAAGCTGGACACGGCTTTGACGGCTTATCGCGCCTTCGCGGCAGGTCAACAGGCGACTTCGTGTCGCCTCGTGCACGACGTTGGCGCTGGTAAGCCGAGCGCAATCGACATCGCGATTACCGAGATCGAAGGACGGATCTTTGGATGCATCGCTGAAGGATTCTCAGTAGGATGGTTCGCGGAGGGTGTCCGCACCTATCTTTGGGTTCAAGAGCCAGACTGCCCGAAACCATCGCATGCCAACGTGGTTGCCGAAGAGGCCCTCGTAGACGTTGACGCGCTGCTGAAGTCCGCCGGCCTGTGAGGACGTCGGATTCACGGTGGTCAAGCGCCAGCAACCGGCCAGTACCAGTCGGTCACTACCGACACCTTTCGGGAATTCACAAGGAGAGAAGTCGGCATGATGAAGCGTGTCTTCACGGCATGGCGCAGTTCGGATGGCACGCAGACATCGGTGGTGCCAGGCGAGGGTCCGCCTCGCTTCGCCAATGGCGAGCCCCAGCCGAATTGCGAGATCAAGCTCTGGCGAATCGAGGTCGGGTCGTATGAGGAGGCGATGGCCATTCGCAACCTGAGACTCGGCTACGGGCCGTACATTCCACAAGGTGAGGCCGCCCCTTGCCCAGCTTGCGGCTCGATGTACTACCCAGAGCACTCCGGACAGTGTTGGAATTGCGATTTCGAGGGGTAGCTTCTAGCGCCTCACGGCCACGACCTGTCGATCGCCAACGGCAGCTTTGCCGCCGTTGAAATATGCGCGCTCAACGTCGATACACTCACCCGATGAGCAAGAAAGCTATCGTAGTCACGGTTGCAGTGGCCACCGGCCTTCTGTGCGGCTGCGCAGCTACGCGGCACCCGGTCGAAATTGCGGTGAGCGACGACAGCTTCGTCGTCGAGGGGAAAGCGCTGAAAACGAGAGATGCGCTGGCCGAGGCAATCCGATCGTCCGATGCGACCGAATGCAGCGTCAAGCCAAGCGCGACGACCGACTACAAGCGGGTTGAACTGGCGTTTCTCGCTATGCAGGACTCAGGGTGCCGTTCGGGCATAGTTGGCAATGCGAGCCCGTAGCGCTGAACTGCAGATGTCGGCCAATGGTCGCGACTGGCGGCTTTCGGGATTGCCACAGCCCGTTTCCATAAGCAACACTGAGGCAGCATGTCAGCGCAGCGAGCAAATCACATGAACAGGTTAACGCCCGCCAAAGTCGGACTACTTGTCTTTGCGTTGGCACTTACGTTCTTTTGGACGCTGGATAACGCGACTGGTCCTGGATGGGCAGCGTGGTATCGCCTTGAGAAGTTCGGACAGCCTGCTATTGCGACGATCACGGGGATTCAGCCCGAGATGCATCAAAGGTGTTCGTTCGAGTTCACCGTAGCTGGCGTCGGACATGAAGGCCAAGATGACGGTTGCTCGCCTCTCGGCATAGGCGCTGCGTTGCCGGTGACCTATCTCTCTACCGACCCGTCATTCGTCAGCACGCGCGACCCGGGCGCAGAACTCCTGTTCGAAATCTTGGCGCCACTCGGTCTCGCCGTATTTGGTGGCGTCATGTCTGCTTGGCGAATCGGCAGGCGGACGAGGTTGCGACCTGCTTGATGTTGCCCTGAGGGGGCTGAATCCTTCCGAACCGAACGGCAGCTTTTCGCCTTCGAATCTGCGAGCTTGAATGTCGCTGATGGGTCGGGAACTGCCGTAGCCGACGATCTATCCGAACGTCGGGTTTCTGGCGTGGGTCGTTCTCTGCCAGTTGGCGAGCTTCCCGCGACCTTCGCGGCTCAGCGAAAGCGGACAACCGCAACGCCATCAAAACGCGATCCGCGTAGAAGATGATGGCTGCGATGCGGTTGTCGGCGAAACTCTGCTTCAACCAGTGCAGGCTACGGACATCGTTCGCGTCGAGTTCTTCACCTTGCCGCCATGTCTCTCGCGAACATTGGCGGGCCTCGATGGCCCATCAACGCCAAACTCCTCCCAAGTGGGATGCATTGTCTTTGTCCCAACCGCCGAGCCGTTGCCAGCGAGCGGTGGCTGCGTCCCGTCGGGGCTGGCATTGAGGGGCGGCGCGCACCGCAGGGGCGGCACGCACCGCAGGGGCGGCGCGCACCGCAGGGGCGGCGCGCA
>JACMOG010000101.1 GCA_014378125.1 Vitreoscilla sp.
GGAATGACAGGACAGCGGAACGGTGCCGGTCGTCCATCACGAAACGGAACGCCCGCTCGCCGACACGTGATCCGCGTCAGGCCCGATGGCAGGTGTCAAGGCTGGCCGCGGGCAGCGTCGCGGCCTCGAAGGCCCGACGCTGCCCAAACCAATCAAAAAAGGGGGAGGAAGTATTTGTCCCAACCGCCTGGGTGAACCGGCGGTGCGGCAGGCGTGTACTTGGCGAGACGCAGCACCGGGACGTCGAGGGCGTGTCGGCCCGTATACGAAGCCGTCGAGCGCGGCCCACCAACGCGGCGCGGACGAACTTTCACCGAACGCCCGCGGAATCCGGCCGTCCAGGCCGGATTCAAGGCGCACGTGCGGAGTCGAGCCAAGTGCATGCCAGTCGCGCCGCAGCGCGGGCAGCTTGCCAGCGCGAAGCGCACCGAGCAGCACCAGGCGAGCACCAGGCGAGCACCAAGCCAGCACTTGCCAGCACCAAGCAGTGCCCACGAGCTGACCCACATCAAGCCACGCAGCCCTCTTGTCTCCTGCACGAAGAAAGCGAGAGGGTTTCCTCTGCGACGATCGTGCTGCCATCGCCTCTCGTTTCGTCGTCCCCACCCGTGCCATGAAACCCTCCCGAATCGCGCTTTCCCTCGCCGGCCTGGCCCTGCTCGCCGCGTGTGCCACCGAGCCCTCCGGGCCATCGGCCGTCGTCCATGTCGACGGCAGCACCGGCATGACGGTGTCCGGACACGTGCGGTTCGGCGACTTCAGCACCGGCCCGGGCAATGTCGTGGCGACGCGTTCGACGCCGCCCGCCGCCAGTTGCCTGTCGGGCTGCGGCAGCGCGGTCAACGTCGGCATTCCTTCGTTCCGGCAAGATTTCGATCGGCGCCATGCCGCGGCCGCCCGCAAGCGCGTGTTCACGCAGGAGGCGCCGGGCGGGCTGGAGGCCGTGGTGCGCACCATCGACCAGGCGGACAGCCTGTCGCCCCAGGCGGCCTCGCTGTGGTTCGGCACCCCCGCCTCGGTGACGGCGGGCGGCGCGGTGGCCACCCGCCTGGCGGGCAGCATCGAGGCGCCCGCGGGCGATCGTCCGGCCTGGCGCTTCGTCCTGCTGCAGGACAGCGCGCCGCAAGATCCTGCGAAGCCGGCCGGCTGGCTGGTGGACGACGCCAGCCGCCGCATCCTGCTCAGGCAGCTCGCCCTGGCCGGCGGCGGATTCCGGTTCGAACTGGACGGCCGGGTGATCGGCTCGGTGGAGCTCCAGCCGCCGGGCCGGGTGTGGATGCGCGACGAGATGGCGCCCGAGGTGAAGCTGGCGCTGGCCAGCGTGGCGTCGGCGTTGCTGCTGACGCCGCGCGACGACTAGCGCGACAGCCAGCGCGACAACCAGCGCGACATCTGGAGCGACCACCGGACCGAGCGCGCGGGGCGGCGACAATACGCCCATGCAAGTGAGCTCGTATCTCAAGGTGTCGGCGGTGGTCGCGGTGGCGACGATCGCGTTGAAGGCGGGTGCCTGGTACGTCAGCGGCTCGGTGAGCCTGTTGTCGGACGCCATCGAGGGGCTGGTCAACCTGGTGGGCGCGCTGTTCGCGCTGATGATGGTGTCGTGGGCCGCGCAACCGCCCGACGAGGGCCATCCGTACGGGCACCACAAGGCCGAATACTTCTCCAGCGGCTTCGAGGGCGTGCTGATCGTGGCCGCGGCAATCGCCATCGTCGGCGCCGCGGGCGAGCGGCTGTTCCATCCGGCGCCGGTGCAGGCGGTGGGCCTGGGCATCGCGCTGTCGCTGGCCTCGACGGCGCTCAACGGCGGCCTGGCGTTCGCCATGCTGCGCAAGGCGGCCAGCGAACGCTCGATCGCGCTGGAGGCCGACGGCCGGCACCTGATCACTGACGTGTGGACGTCCGTGGGCGTGGTCGTGGGCCTGGTGGGCGTGCACTTCACCGGCTGGCTGTGGCTCGATCCCGTGGTGGCCGTGTGCGTGGCGGGCAACATCGTGCGCGAAGGCGTGTCGCTGGTCTGGCGCTCGGCCGACGGGCTGATGGACATGGCCGTCGAGCCGGAGGTGCGCGCGCAGATCGAACGCACCCTGGGCGCCTTCGACGTCACGGCCATCCGCTTCGATCACGTGGTCACGCGCCGCGCCGGCCAGCGCCGCTTCGTCGACCTGCACATGCACGTGCCCGCCGCGTGGACGCTGGGCCGCGCCGCGGCGCTGCGCGCCGACGTCGAGCGCGCGCTGATGCGCGACGTGGCGGGGCTGCGCACCTCCATCCAGCTGCTGCCCACCGACGTCGAGGCCTACGTCGACGAGCCGGTGGCCGGTCCGAAAGGGCCCTGAGCGTGCTGGCCGTCGTCCAGCGCGTGCGCGAGGCGCGCGTCGACATCGCGGGCGAAGCCGTCGGAGCCATCGACGCCGGCCTGCTGGTGTTCGTGTGCGCCGAGCCCGCCGACTCCGAGGCGCAGGCCGACCGGCTGGTGGCCAAGTTGCTGAAGCTGCGCATCTTTTCGGACGACACCGGCAAGATGAATCGCAGCCTGCAGGACGTGCCTGGCGCGGGGCTGCTGATCGTCAGCCAGTTCACGCTGGCGGCCGACACGAGTGGTGGCAACCGCCCCGGTTTCACCGGCGCCGCGCCACCCGAACTCGGGCGCCGGCTCTACGACGCCGTGTTGCGCCTGGCCGCAGAGCGCCACCCGCGCGTGGCCAGCGGCCGCTTCGGCGCCGACATGCAGGTGCACCTCGTCAACGACGGGCCCGTGACCATTCCCATCACCATTCGCTGAAGATTCCCATGTCCTCCATCGTCAAGTTCGACAAGCCGTCCACCCCGCCCGAGATCGACTTCCCGCGCGAGGAGCGTCGCGAGATCGGCGCGCCCGAGCGCCGCACCTGGGTGCTCTACGAGAGCGCGCCCGCGGGCCTCGTGGCCGGCATCTGGGAATGCGAGGTCGGCCGCTGGCGCATCCAGATGGACCCCACCGAGCACGAGTACATGGTGGTGCTGTCCGGCCGCTGCCGCCTGCACGCCGCCGACGGCACGTTCACCGAGGCCAGCCCCGGCGAGGCGCTCGTGATCCCGGCCGGCTTCGAGGGGTCGTTCGAGGTGCTGGAGACGTTGCGCAAGCACTTCGTCATCGTGGTCCAGGGGTCTGGCGCCGAAGGGGCCTGACGCCCTCACTTCTCCAGCCCGTGAGGTCGCGCAGCGCGCGTTGCAGCGTGGCGCGCGCGGCGGCGGGATCGAACGGCGGAGGTGCGAAGAAGTCGTCGGACAGGGCATTTCCCTGCGGGCAGGTGGTGGCAGGTTGGCGCAATCCCGGCGCTATCATGCCTGCGGGCATTCCTGCCCGGCTGCCCGGAAGGACACGCGCGGTGATGCTCGAGGACGACGGCGTGCAGCCGGTGCTGCGCACCCGCTGGGCGCGCCGATGGGCTGGCGTGGTGCTGCTGCTGATGCTGGCCTGGACGGTGGCCGCGTGGGCCCTCAACCAGCACCAGTACCGCGAACGCGTGGAGCGCACGGTGCGGGCCGCCACGGCGCAGGCGCAGGCGCGCCAGGCGCTGGTGGAGGACGGCCTGCGCAATGGCCTGGCGCAGCTCGATGGCGTGGCGCACATGCTGACGCGACTGCCCACCGTGCGCCATGCGGTCACGGCCGCGGGCCCCGGCGCGCAGACCTCGCAGGAGCCCACGGAGCTGCTGCGCAGCGTGCTGCAGGCGCAGCCCGAGCTGGCGTCGATGAACGACTTCCTCGCCTCGTCGGCCGATGAGCTGGGCGCCGACCTGATCTACCTGCGCGACGACCAGGGCAACTGCGTGGCGTCCAGCGATGCCGGCACCGCCACCAGCATCGTCGGCCAGCACATGAGCGACCCGGTGTTCTTCGCGCAGACGCGCGACCGGCACGCCGCGCGGCTGTTCGCCGTGGGCCACTCCACCGGCATCGCCGGGATGTATTTCTCGGCGTCGATCTACGAGCAGGGCACGTTCATCGGCGCCGTTTTCGTCAAGCGCAACACGCGGGCGCTGGCGGCCCTGGTGGGCCACGAGGGCGCGTTCGTGGTTGATGCCATGGGCGTGGTCATCATGTCGCAGGATCCGCGGCTGCTGCTGCGAGCCCTGCCTGGCGCACGGGCCGGATCGCTGACGCCGGCGCAGCGCGAGTCGCTGTACGTCACGCAGCAGCTCGCGCCGTTGCGGATCCAGCCGTGGGACGAGGCGATGGCGCCGGCGCTGCAACGCATCGGCGACGATCCCGTGCCGCAGGTGCTGGTGCGACACCATATGGATCGCGACGAACTCGACGTCTACGTGGCCGAGCCGGTGCCCCAGCTCGAGAACCTGGCCCGCGACCGCGCCGTCAACTTCGCGTTGCTGGCGCTGGCGGGCATCGGGCTGATCGCGCTGGGCGCCGCGGGCCTGGGCGGCTGGCGCTCGCGCCGCAGCGTGCTCAACGCGGTCGAGCGCATCGGCCACGCCAATCGCAAGCTGTCGGTGGAGGTGGCCGAGCGCCAGCGCGCCGAGGCGGCGCTGCGCGAGTCGCGCGAGTACCTGCTGGTGCACGAGGCGCGGTTGCGCGCCCTGCTGCGCAGCCTGCCCGAGCAGGTGTGGATGAAGGATCGCGCGGGCGCCTACCTGGCCGTCAACGCGGAGTTCGAGCGCTTCCTGGGCTTGAGCGAGGCCGAGGTGCTGGGCAAGACCGATTCGCAGATGGCCGGCTGGGCCAAGGCCGATCACTACCA
>JACMOG010000102.1 GCA_014378125.1 Vitreoscilla sp.
CACGCCCACCAGCCCACCAGCCCACCAGCCCACCACGCCAACCAAGCCAGCCCGACCGCTCGACTGATCCTAGAATCGGCATCCTCACCTGGAGTCCTTCGATGCCCGTCAATCTCACCGCCCCCAAGCCGTCCGACCTGCACCCCGTTCCGGGCGTGCGCGTGGGCATCGCGATGGCCGGCGTGCGCAAGGCCAACCGCAAGGACCTGGTGACCTTCGTGCTCGACGCCGGCACGCTGGTGGCCGGGGTGTTCACGCAGGACCGATTCTGCGCCGCGCCCGTGCAGATCTGCCGCGAGCATCTGGCCAGCGGCAGCGCCGACGGCAAGGACGGCGTGCGCGCGCTGGTCCTCAACACCGGCAACGCGAACGCGGGCACCGGCGCCGTCGGCCTCGCCCGCGCGCGCCGCACGTGCGAGGCCGCCGCGGGCCTGCTGGGCCTCAAGCCGTGGCAGGTGCTGCCGTTCTCCACCGGCGTCATCATGGAGACGCTGCCGGTCGAGCGCATCGAGGCCGGGCTGCCGGCCGCACTCGGCGACCTGAACGCCGCGCACTGGGGCCAGGCCGCCGAGGGCATCATGACCACCGACACGCTGCCCAAGGCCGCGTCCACGCAGGTGACGATCGGCGGCAAGACCGTCACCGTCACCGGCATCAGCAAGGGCGCGGGCATGATCCGCCCGAACATGGCCACGATGCTGGGCTTCCTGGCCACCGACGCGGTCATCACGGCGCCGCTGCTGCAGGCGCTGGCCAGGCAGGCCGCCGACGCGTCGTTCAACCGCATCACCATCGACGGCGACACCTCCACCAACGACAGCTTCGTGGTGATGGCCACGCAGCAGGCCGGGCACGCGCGCATCGAGTCGCTGGAGTCGGCCGACGGCCGCGCGCTGGCCGACGCCGTCACGCGCGTCGCGCAACAGCTGGCGCAGGCCATCGTGCGCGACGGCGAGGGCGCCACCAAGTTCATCACCGTGCGCATCGACGGCGGCCGCGACGAGGCCGAGTGCAAGCTGGCCGCCTACGCGATCGCCCACTCGCCACTGGTGAAGACGGCGTTCTTCGCGAGCGACCCCAACCTGGGCCGCATCCTGGCCGCGGTGGGCTATGCCGGCATCGCCGACCTCGACCAGTCGCGCATCGACCTGTTCCTGGACGACGTGGCCGTGGTCACCGACGGCGGCCGCCGCACGGACTACAAGGAAGAGGACGGCGCCCGCGTGATGAAGCAGTCGGAGATCACCGTGCGCATCGACCTCAAGCGTGGCTTGGCCACCACCACCGTGTGGACCTGCGACCTGTCCTACGACTACGTGAAGATCAATGCCGACTACCGGAGCTGAGCTCACGCTGGCGCAACTGCGCCGCGACCCCGTGCTGTTGTGGTGCTGGCTGCCGGTGGGTGGCCTGGCGCTGCTGTTCGTGGTGAAGGGTTGGACGGCGGTGGCGGGCACGCCGCCGCCGGCGCTCTTCACGGTGCTGGACATCGGATGGATCGCCGTCACGTTCTCGCTGATCGCGCGGCGCTCCATGAGCTGCTGTCCCAAGTGCGACCACCGCTGGTTGCGGGGGTTTCCGTGGATGTCGCTCAAGAAGGTGGAATGCGGCGTGTGCGGCCACCAGATGCTCGAATGAGCGTTGCGCCGGGAGCGTTCGATACGCTTCAGGGTGTTGCCTGCCCACCGGCCCCGCTGCTACTATCGATGCTCATCCACCGCAATTCCACGCCACGCCCATGACCACCCGATTCACCGATCTCCGACGACGCGCCTCGCGTGCGGGCTCGGTGCGCCTGGTGCAACGCGGAAGCGCCGTGCGGGGCGCCATCGTGGCCGCCGGTCTCGTGGCCGCCGTCGCGCTCCAGCTGGCTGGTCCGCGCCTGCAGACTCGCCTGGCCGACCTCGTGGGCGCTCCTGGCGCCGCGCCGGTCACGGCACCGGCGTCCACGCCGGCCTGCGGCTCGCCATCCGCCGACAACCCGATGCATCCGTGCAAGGTGGCCGTGGCCATCGCCGGAACCGCGCCGGTCATCTAGCGCTCCAGCACCGACGGGCCTTCGCCCGATGCCGCTGGAACACCCAGCGGTAGTCGTCGTCCATCGAGACGCGCCGCTGCAAGACAACCCGGCCACTGCCGCCCAACGAGGCGTCGACGTGGCCCGAGGACAGGGAGACGAGAGACATGGACAGGAAATCGGCATCCGCCGCGCTCGCCGCGAACAGGCTTTTCCCCCGCCGCGCGCTGGCCGCGTTGCGCGCGCGCTTCACGCTGGCCCCCGACGATCTGCTGCGCGACCTGGTGTACCGCCGCCTGTGGGCCTCGGTGCTCACGAGCTCGTTCGGCGCGCAGATCATGATGCTGGCGCTGCCGCTCACCGCGGCGGTGCTGCTGCACGCCACGCCCACCCAGATGGGCGCCCTCACCACGATGGAGCTGCTGCCGTTCGTGCTGTTCTCGCTGCCGTCGGGCGTGTGGCTGGACCGCGTGCGCAAGCTGCCGGTCTACATCGCCGGCGAGATCACCATGGCGCTTGGCGCGGCCAGCGTGCCGCTCGCGTGGTGGATGCACCAGCTGTCCATCACGTGGCTGTACGTGGTGGCATTCATCATCGGCATGGTCAACAGTTCGGCCGGCAGCGCCGCGCAGGTGGTGCTCACGCAGGTGGTGGAGCGCGATCGGCTGGTGGAGGCCAATGCCAAGAACGCGCTCGCCAGCTCGGGCGCCGACGTGGCCGGCCCGGGGCTGGCCGGCGCGCTCATCAAGCTGCTGGGCGCGCCCGTGGCGCTGCTGTTCGACGCGGCGCTGCTGTTGTTGTCGGCCGTCATCCTGCGCGGCATCCGCGTGGGCGAGAAGCCGCCGTCGGGCGACAGCCGTTTCTGGCCGGAGTTGAAGGCCGGGCTGCGCTTCGTGCTGCACAACCGCCTGCTGGTGGTGCTCGCCAGCTGCGCCGGTGGCTGGCAGATGTGCAACAACGCGGCCCAGGTGGTCAACATCCTGTTCGCCACTCGCACGCTCGGGTTGTCGGAGCAGAGCGTGGGCCTCAGCTACGTGGGCCTGGGCTGCGGCACCGTGCTGGCGGCGCTGCTGGGCCATCGCGTGAGCAAGTTCTTCGGCCCGGGGCCGTCGATGACGTTGGGCATCGGCTCCTGCAGCCTCGGCTGGACGCTGCTGGCGATGGCGCCCGTGGGCCGGCTGGGCGTGGCCATCTTCGCGCTCAACCTGATGCTGTTCGGCCTGGGCGCGGTGCTGATGTTCATCAACTTCCTGGCGCTGCGCCAGTCGGTGACGCCCGCGCCGATGCTGGGCCGCATGACCAGCACGATGCGCTGGTTGATCCTGATTCCCGCCGGCCCTGGCGCGCTCCTGGGCGGCTGGCTGGGCGAGCATGTGGGCTTGCGCTCGGCGCTGCTGTTTGTGGGGCTGGGTGCGCTTGTGGTCAGCGCCGTGGCGTGGCGCCATCCGGTCATTCGTCGGGTGCGTGAATTGCCCAAAGCGGAGTTGGCCACCTCATGACGGCGACAGATCCAGTGCTGCTCGAAATTCC
>JACMOG010000103.1 GCA_014378125.1 Vitreoscilla sp.
CCCACCACCGCCGCCCGCGCCGACCCCGGCGCCGCCGGCGGACACCGCGTTCGCCACGCCGCTGGACGCCGCCGACACCGTCGAAGGCGGCTCCATCGCGTCGTACGCCTATGCGGCCACGGGCAGCGACCAGACCCTCGGCAGCGTCACCTACGCGTCCGGCACCGACACCTTCGCGGCCACGCTGGCCGCCGACCAGTCCTACGCCGGCGCGGCCCTGCGGATCTACGCACCCGGCAACACCACCACCGGCACCGCCGCGCCGCTGGACGCCTCCGGCTTCTCGCAGCTGCGCATCCACCTCGCGTCGACCACCGACGCCGCGCTCACCATCAAGTTGCAGCCGTCGCCCGTGGCCGCCGATGGCTGCGTGCCGACCGCGCAGGCGCTGGTCTCGGCCACGGTCTCGGAATTCGTGATCGACCTGGACGACGCGTCGTTCGCGTTGCCGAGCTATTGCGCCGCGTCCTCGACCACGCTGTCGCAACGTCTTGCCGGCCTGTATGCGATCGACGTCATCAACGCGGCCGCCACCGCCGGCGCGCACGACGTCGTCGTCGGCAGCGTCTCGCTGGTGCCCTGACGGCCCGCCCCACTGAAAACCACAACGACACTGGAGACAAGCATGCGTCAATTCATCACCGCACTCGCGCTGGCCGCTTCGTTCGCGCCGGCCGCCCACGCCACCAACTTCTTCGACGGCTTCGACGGCACCGGCGGCCCCAACGGCGCCAACTGGGAGACGGCCAACTGGGCCAACGGCGACATCTTCGGCTGCACCTTCGCCTACAGCGAGACCTGGCTGGCGGGCAACAGCAACCTCGTGCTGAACGTGAACAGCTCGAACCCGTCGGCCATCAAGTGCAGCGAGATCCGCACCTGGCAGAGCTTCACCTACGGCAAGTTCGTGGTGCGCATGCAGCCGGGCACCATCGCGGGCGCCGACAGCTCGTTCTTCCTGTACACCGGCACGCCCGGTACGCCCAGCCACGACGAGATCGACATCGAGTTCATCAACGGGGGGCGCACGCTGCACACCAACGTGTGGAACGCCGACGTGCAGCACTACCAGCAGTTCGCGGTGACCACCGGCTGGCGCACGCTCGGCTTCGAATGGCGGCCCACGTACGTGCGATGGTTCAGCGTGTCCGACAGCGGCGTCGAGACCGAGTTCCGCCGCGTCAACACGAACGTCTCCGCGCCGATGCGGCTGATGCTGAACCACTGGGTGGGCAACAACTCCACGGGCGCGAAGAACTTCGTCGGGCAGTACAACGGCGGCGGCGGGTCGGCGTTCTACGACTGGGTGAAGGTCAGCGACTGAGGCCCGGCCGCGCCGCAAGGGGCGCGTGTGGCTATGCGGACGCGATCGACGCCTCGATGGCCTTCGTCGGCGGCGTCATCGACAGGCTGCGGCGCGAGCCCGGCGAGGCCTTCCTGGTCTTCACGCCGGACCACGCCGAGAACCTGGACGATGACCCGCGCCAGCTGTTCGGCCACGCGCTGCGCCGGCCCACGCGCTGGGACACCCGCGTGCCGGCCATCTTCTGGGCCTACGACGAGCCGCGTACGGGCGTGGTCGGTGCTGGAGGCGGAGGCGCGGTAAGGCTGCGGGGTAAAGGCTGCGGAGTCCCGTGGATCAGATTGACACGATCCCCGCCCGCGCGAACGGCAGGCGCGTGATCGCCGGTCCGCCCGCGCGCACGACCGCGTTGGCCACGGCCGGCCCCAGCGGCGGTACGCCCGGCTCGCCCACGCCGGTGGGCGCCGCCGTGCTGGGCATGATGAACACCTCCACGGCCGGCATCTCGTAGATGCGCAGCGCCTTGTACTGGTCGAAGTTGCGCTGCACCGGGCGGCCTGCCTTCAGCTCGATCTCGCTGTAGTAGAGCGCGCCCAGCGCGAAGCCGATGCAGCCCTCCATCTGCGCGCGGATGACGTCGGGGTTGACCGCCACGCCGCAGTCGACCGCGCAGTACACCTTGTCGACCTTCACCTTGCCGTCCTTGAGCGTGACCTCGGCCACCTGCGCCACCGTGGTGCCGAAGCACTCGTGCACCGCGATGCCCTGCGCCGAGCCCGCGGGCATCGCCTTGCCCCAGCCGGACTTCTCGGCCACCAGCTTCAGCACGCCGACGGCGCGCGGATTCTTGTCCAGCAGCGTCAGGCGGAAGGCGAGGGGATCCTGGCCCGCGGCGTGCGCGAGCTTGTCCATCATCGTCTCCATGACGTAGGCGGTGTGCGTGTTGCCCACCGAGCGCCACCACAGCGGGCGCACGGGCAGGGCGGGCGAATGCAGCTGCCCGTCCATCATCGGCAGCTCGTACGACGCCGGGAACACGCCCTCCACCGAGGTGGGATCGACGCCGTCCTTGACCATCATCGCCATCGGCGTGCCGGCCATGATGGACTGCGCCACCACGCCATGCTTCCACGATGCGACCTTGCCCGCGTCGTCGAGCCCCACCTTGACCGAGTGCACCACCATCGGCCGGTACAGGCCGGCGCTCATGTCGTCCTCGCGGGTGTACTGCAGGCGCACCGGCGCGTGGCCGTGGATGGCCACGGCCACGTTGACCGCGGCCACCGTGAAGTCGCTCCACGCGTTGGCGCGGCGGCCGAAGCTGCCGCCCGAGATCAGCGAGTGCAGCTTCACCTTGTCCATGGGCAGGCCGGCGGCCTTGGCGGCGAACTGGTGGTCGAAGGTGGGGAACTGGTGGCCGGCCCAGGTCTCGAGCTGCCCATCATGCAGCCACGCCACGCAGCTCTGCGGTTCCATCGGCGCGTGCGCCAGGAACGGAAACTCGTAGACGGCCTCGATGGTCTTCGTGGCAACCGGCGCCGGCTTGCCGGCCTCCGCGGCGGCAGGCTTCGCGAACGGCGTGCCGGGCTGGTCGGCCTGGGCGCGGTACTGCGCCAGCAGCGCCTCGGAGTCGGGGCTGGCGCCGGCGGATTCGTCCCAGGTGACCTTCAGCGCGCGCCGGCCCTGCTGCGCGGCCCACGTGGTGCGCGCGACGACGGCGATGCCCTCGGGCACCGCCACGACGTCGGTGACGCCCTTGACCTTGCGCGCCGCGCTGGCGTCGAACGACACCATCTTCGCGCCGAACGACGGCGGGAACGCGATGACGGCGGTGAGCATGCCGGGCAGCTTCACGTCGCCGGTGTACGTGGCCGTGCCGTTGCACTTGGAGGGCGAGTCGACGCGCGGCGTGGCGTGCTCCTTGCCCATCAACGAGAACTGCGCGGGCGTCTTCAGCACGGGGTCCTTGGGCACCGCCTGCCTGGCCGCCGCGGCCGCCATCTCGCCATAGGTGGCGCGCTTGCCGGACGCGTGGGTGAGCACGCTGTCGCTGGTGCGGATCTCGGTGGCCGGCACGCCCCAGGCCTGGGCCGCGGCCGACACGAGCATCGCGCGCGCCGTGGCGCCGGCGGTGCGGTACTGCAGGTAGGAGTTGGCGATGGCCGACGAGCCGCCGGTGCCCTGCATGCCGAAGGCCAGGTTGGCGTAGAGCTTGACGTTGGCGCCGGCGTACTCGGTGCGCACCAGCGACCAGTCGGCATCGAGCTCGTCGGCCACCAGCGTGGCCAGGCCGGTGGTGTTGCCCTGGCCCATCTCGTGGTGCTTGTTGACGATGGTGACCAGGTTGTCGGCGCCGATGCTCACGAACTGGTTGGGCTCGAAGACAGCCTTGGCGGCGGCGCCTTCGCGCGCCTGCGCGGCCGCGGCGGCGTTGCCCGGCAGCCAGCCGATGGCCACCACCAGGCCGCCGGCGCCGAGCACGCCGCGTCGGGTGACGCCCGTTCGCACGGGTGCGGTGGCGCGCTCGGGGGCGACGAGCGCGAGGTCGTCGGGCTGGTCGTCGCGGAAGGCTTGCATCAACGGGTGCATGGCGGATCTCCTCAGGCGGCGAGCTGGGCCGACGCAACGTGGATGGCGGCGCGGATGCGCACGTACGTGGCGCAGCGGCAGATGTTGCCGGACATCGCATGGTCGATGTCGGCGTCGCTGGGCTTCGGGTTCTGTTCCAGCAGCACCGCGGCCGACATGATCTGGCCCGACTGGCAGTAACCGCATTGCGCCACGTCGAGATCCACCCAGGCCTTCTGCACCGCCTTGGCGGCGCGCGATTGCAGGCCTTCGATGGTGGTCCCCTTGCGCCCGGCCCCCGACACTGCCGGCACCACGCAGGAGCGCATGGTCTGGCCGTCGACGTGCACCGTGCAGGCGCCGCATTGCGCCACCCCGCACCCGAACTTGGTGCCGGTCAACCCGATGTCGTCGCGCAGCACCCACAGCAGGGGCGTCTCCGGATCGGCGTCCACCCTGTGTGCATGGCCGTTGACGATGAGTGAAACGACAGGCATTGCGGCACTCCCCTGAAAGAATTCGGATGGGGCAGTATGCTCGTGCTTCGAAAAAATTGTAGGGATGCGAAATGCGGCCGACCACTCTGCTTGGACTTGTCCTGATGGCCCTCGCCGCCACCCCCGTCGCACGCGCGCAGGCCACTTCCACACCGTTGAAGTCACCCGCCGATTTCGCCACCATCGCCGACCCCACCGAGCGTTCGCGCGCGTTGTTCGCCGAGATGGGCAAGGTCATCGAGAGCCCGCGCTGCCAGAACTGCCACCCGGTGGGCGAGCGCCCGACGCAGGGCGACGACATGCACCCGCATTTGCCGCTGGTGCTGCGCGGCGTCGACGACCAGGGCGCCATCGCCATGCGTTGCGCCACCTGCCACCAGGCCGCCAACTTCCAGCCCGCCGGCGTGCCCGGCGCGCCCAAGTGGCACGTGGCGCCGGTGCAGATGGCGTGGCAGGGCAAGTCGCTGGGCCAGATCTGCGAGCAGATCAAGGATCCCGCCCGCAACGGCAAGCGCACGCTGGCCCAGATCCACGACCACATGGCCTTCGACGAGCTCGTGGGCTGGGGCTGGCATCCGGGCGGCACGCGCACGCCGGCGCCGGGCACCCAGAAGCAGTTCGGCGAGCTGGTGGCCGACTGGATCCACACCGGCGCGGCCTGCCCGGCGCCCTGACCTCCCGGGCGGGCAGCCGGCTTGCCGCAGCGGCCCGTCCACTTTGCCGGAAACCATGGAAAACCTCGACCTGCTCGTCCTGCGCGACCTGCGCGACTGGCGCCGCGCCGGCCAGCGCGCGCTGCTGGTGACGGTGGTGCGCACCTGGGGCTCGTCGCCGCGTCCCGTGGGCTCCATCCTGGCGCTCTCCGACACCGGCCGCGTCACCGGCTCGGTGAGCGGCGGCTGCATCGAGGACGACCTGGTCTACCGCTATCGGCAGCACTGGCGGGACGGCGACGCGCCCACCTCGCCCACCTTCCTCAGCTACGGCGTGTCGGCCGACGAGGCGCACCGGTTCGGGCTGCCCTGCGGCGGCACGCTGGAGCTGCTGGTGGAGCACGACCCCGGTCCCCGCGAGCTGGACGCCTTGCTGCAAACCCTGGCCGCCGGCGGCCTGGTGCGGCGCCGCGTGGCGCTCGCCGATGGCCAGGCCGTGCACGAGCCCGCGCCGCGTCCCGACGACCTGCTGGTGGACGGCGACGAGATGATCAACACCTTCGGCCCGCGCTATCGCATGCTGCTCATCGGCGGCGGCCAGCTGAGCGAGTACCTGGCCACGATGGCGTTGTTCAGTGGCTTCGAGGTGTCGGTGTGCGAGCCGCGCGAGGAGGTGAGCTCCACCTGGCGCGTGGCCGGCGCCACGCTGGTGCCGGGCATGCCCGACGACGCGGTGCTGGCGTTCGAGCCCGACCAGCGCAGCGTGGTGATCGCGCTCACGCACGACCCGAAGCTGGACGACCTGGCGCTGCTGGAGGCGCTGAAGACGCCGTCGTTCTACGTGGGCGCCATCGGCAGCCGGCGCAACAACGACGCGCGCCGGCGCCGGCCCGAGGAGCACTTCGACCTGACGGCCGCCGAACTGACACGGCTGCGCGGCCCGGTGGGCGTGTACATCGGCAGCAAGACGCCGCCGGAGATCGCCGTGAGCATCCTGGCCGAGGTGGTGGCCGCCAAGAACGGCGTGGTGGTGCCGCACGACATGCTGGTGGCGCCGGCCAAGGACCTGCTCGCCCGGATCGACGCGCCCGAAGGGTCTGGCATCTCCTGCGTACCCGCAGGCAATGACTGACCCCTCGGGGCGTCAGTCTGTCGCCGGGAGGCGCCGCGCGGCGTCGAGGTCGGCGACGGTGTCGATGTCCACCAGCACCCCGGGATCGTCCACGTCGACGGCCACGCTGTCGGCGCGCTGCACGATGCTTCGCGCGCCGGTGTCCCCGGTCAAGGCCAGCAACTGATCCTTCAGCGTGGCGCCAAACGCCACGGGATGCCCGCGTCGGCCGTCGTGGCTCGCGTACGCCACGTCGTGGCCGGCCAGGGCGGCGGCCACGCGCACGATGCTGTCCGGCAAGACGAACGGCATGTCCCCCGGCAGCACGAGCCAGCCGTCGGCATCGGCCGATGCGGCGACGCCCGCCGCGATCGAGTCGCCCATGCCCCAGCCCGGCCGTGCGTCGGTATCGATGACCATCTGCTCGCAGTCGGGCAGCGTGCCGTGCAGGCCGTCGCGCACGCGGCGCGAGACGACGAGCACCACGCGCGCGCCGGTGGCCAGCGCATGGCGCAGCGTGAGCGCCAGCACGCTGGCGTCGCCGATGCGGCCTTCGAGCTTGTGCCCGGGGCCGAGGAAGCGGGTGCCCGAGCCGGCGGCGGTAACGACGATGCAGTGGTGGATGGCGGACATGGCGTCGCAGCATGCCCGGGGCGGCGCGCGAAGGCAACCGGATAAGAGGGCAGGCGTCCGACTTGCCCGCCCCGCCCATCCCAACCAGGAGCATCCACCATGAGTCATCCCATTGCCGACGCCATCGGAAACGCCGTCGGAGCCTTGCGCGCCGACAAGGACATGAAGGCCGTGCTCGACCAGCTCGGCCAGCTGACCGACAAGCACATCGAGGATCTGGACCCCGCCGCCGCGCGCCTGCAGCCCACCCCGGCCGACGCCGTCAAGGCGCTGCTGGCCAGCCAGGGCCGCGACAGCGATCCGCTGGCGCTGGTGCCCGGCGTCACCACGCGCGACATCTCCATTCCCGGCCCCGGCGGCGCGTTGTCCGCCCGCGTCTTCACGCCGGCCGGCCCCGGCCCGTTCCCCCTGGTGGTGTACTTCCACGGCGGCGGTTGGGTGATCGCCGACAAGACGGTGTACGACGGCGGCGCGCGCGGCCTGTCGGAAGAGGCCAACGCCCTCGTCGTGTCGGTGGACTACCGCCGCTCGCCCGAGGCCAAGTTCCCGGCCGCGTGGGACGACGCGCTCGCCTCGTACACCTGGGTGTCGGAACACGCGCAGGAGCTCAACGGCAACGCCGCACGCATCGCGCTGGCCGGCGAGAGCGCCGGCGGCAACCTGGCGTTGGCCACGGCCATCGCGGCCCGCGACCGCGGCCTGGCCCGCCAGCCTTGCCACGTGCTGGCGGTGTACCCCGTCACTCAGACCAGCCTCGACACGGAGTCGTACCTGGAGAACGCGGTGGCCAAGCCGCTCAACCGCGCGATGGTGGAGTGGTTCGTCGACAAGCTGATCAACAGCAAGGACGACCTGAAGGACAAGCGCCTGCAGCTGATCGACGCCGACCTCTCGGGCCTGCCGGGCATCACCATCATCAGCGCCGACATCGACCCGCTGCGCAGCGACGGCGCGCAGATGGAAGACGCGCTGCGCAAGGCCCGCGTGCCCGTGGAGCGGCGCAACTTCGACGGCGTGACGCACGAGTTCTTCGGCATGAGCGCCGTCGTGGAGAAGGCGCGCGAGGCACAGGCCTGGGCGGGCGACCGCCTGCTCGAGGCGTTCGCCTCGGCCTGACCTGTCAGGCGGCAGGCGCGGCGTTGGCCAGCGCCTGCTGCACCACGGCGTTGACGTCGCTGTTTGCAGCACGCTTCGATCTATATTCGAATCGTGATGTACTGGTCATCGATGACGG
>JACMOG010000104.1 GCA_014378125.1 Vitreoscilla sp.
CACCTCACAAGTTCGCCGACTTCTTCCACCCGCGAATGTTGCCCGCTGGCAGGCCGGGCGTGGAACGACCAACCGGGCGAGTCTCTTTTGTGAGGTCAAGGAGGAGCCGCGCCGCAGGCCGGCGGGGGACACGAACAAAAGAGACTTGCCCGGTGAGTCGTGACTGACCCACCGCGCCCCGCAAACCGCATCACGCAGTCACCCACTACGCAAACCAGCCAGCCAGCAAAGGACGATCAACCAGCAGCCAGTTGCCGCAGCGCCTGCTCGAACACCTCGACCGGCTGCCCGCCGGAGATCAGGTGCTTGTCATCGATGATGATGGCCGGCACCGAGTTGATGCCGCGCTGCTGGTAGTACCGTTCGCGCTCGCGCACCTCGTCCGCGTAGCGGCCGCTGGACAGCACCTCGCGCGCCTGTTCGCCGTCGAGGCCGGCCTCGGTGGCGTAGCGCACCAGCACCTCGTGCGAGCTGGGATCCTGGCCGTCCGTGAAGTAGGCCTTCAGGAAAGCGTGCTTCAAAGCCAACGCGTTCTCTCCGGTGGTGCTCCCGTCGTGGTCGAGCACCTCGGCCCAGTGCAGCAGGCGGTGCGCATCGAACGTGTTGTAGATGCGCGCCCGGGCGTCCATGTTGAACGTGAAGCCCACGGCCGCGCCGCGTTCGCGGATTGCCTCGCGGTTCTTCTGCACCTGCGCGGCCGGCATGCCGTACTTGCGCGCGATGTGCTCGTTGGTGTCCTCGCCCTCGGGCGCCATCTGCGGGTTGAGCTCGAAGGGCTGGAAGTGCAGCGTCACCGGCACCTCGGGGCCCAGGCGCTCGAGCGCCGTCTCCAATGCGGTGAGGCCGATGGCGCACCAGGGGCAGGAGACGTCGGAGACGAAATCGATCTTCATGGCGGGGTCCGGCAAGGGGATGCCACGAAGTTTAGGGCGAACTCGCGGGACGCAAGGGCCGTGGGGTCACAGCATCATCAGCAGCCCCATGACGATGGCGATGCCGAAGCAGAACGCGCCGACGGCGCGCAACTGGCGCTGCTTCTCGGGCTGCTGGCGCGAGGAGATGAAGGCGAGCGTGCCGGGGCCGATGCCGGCGATCATCGAGACGATCGGGAGGAAGTTGCCCATGGCGGATTCCTTCATGGAAGAGGTGGACGAAAAGGTGCGGGCCGGACGACCCTGCCTGAATGAACGCGTTGCGCGCCGCGATCCGGACATCGCCGTCGGTTAAGCTGCACGCGCCCTTCGCCACCTCGACAACGCCGCCCTTGACCGCCCTCTTCGCCGCCCTGCTCTTACTGATCGCCGGCTACGTCGTCTTCGACCGCCGCCGCCACGCCCGTCTCAAGACGGCCTGCACGGCGGCCTGGGAACAGGCCTACGCCAGCACCGCTTCGAAGCCGTCGTTCGAGATGGCCTACTCGTACGGCGAGCCCGTGTTCAAGATCGAGTTCGCGTCGAAGATGGCGCAGGCCGCGGCCGCCGATGCCAATGCCGCGTTCCTGCAGTCCATCGACGCCCTGTGCAAGGGCCGCGGCCGCAAGCGCCAGTTCAAGGCGCAACGCGCGGTGTTCTTCCAGCATCCGGGCGACGACGAGGCCGCGGTGGTGCACTGCTGCGACACGATGCGCGCGCAGGTGGGCCGCACGATCGTGTATGCCGACAATGTGAAGACCTACGGGCTGAAGACGTCCATCGTGGGCACGCCGGCGCTGGGGATCGCGCACTGCCCGTGGTGCGGCAGCTCGCTGCCGCCGACGGCCTGACGCCCGCTCAGACGAAGTCGCGCGCCCGGTAGTACGTCATCCCGACGGCCTGCATCAGCCCGCCCACGGCCTCGCCGCCCGGAAACGCCGGGTTGACGATGGGCGCGAACCAGTCGAGCTCGTCGGACCTCGCCAGGATCTTGTCGGTGATTACCTTGGCTGCCACGCGCGTGGGCACCAGGCCATGGCCACAGAAGCCCTGGGCCCAGAACACGCGGCCGTCGCGCTGGCCCCAGTCGGGCATGCGGCGCATGGTGATGTCGATGTGGCCGCCCCAGGCGTAGTCCATCTCCACGTCGGCCAGTTGCGGGAACACGCGCACGATGTTGCGCTTCATGGCCTGCTGCAGGTTCACGGGCGTGCCGCCGAGGTAGGTGCACTTGCCGCCGAACAGCAGGCGGTGGTCGGCCGTCATGCGGAAGTATTCGAGGATGAACTGGTTGTCGTAGACCGCATGGTTGTGCGGGATCAGGCTGCGCGCCAGGGCCTCGCCCAGCGGCGCGGTGACGCCGATGAAGGTGCCCACCGGCAGCGTGCGCGAGGCCAGCTTCGGGTCGAGCTTGTCGACGTACGCGTTGGTGGCCAGCACCAGCTGGTGGCAGCGCACCACGTGCGGGCCGACGTTCACCTCGATGTGGCTGGACTTCTCCACGTAGCTGTCCACCTTGCTCTGCTCGAAGATGCGCACGCCCTGGCTCTTGACCGCGCGGGCCAGGCCCAGCACGTACTTCAGCGGGTGGATGTGGCAGCCTTCGGGATCGACGATGCCGGCCTGGAAGCGCGGTGAGTTCACGTAGCCGCCGAGATCCTTCTTCTCGATCAGTTGCAGCTTGTCGTAGCCCCACTCGTCGACGCACTCCTCGATCCAGTCGGTGAGGTCGGCCACGCGGCGCTGCAGCACCGCCACTTCCAGGTGGCCCTGCACCAGGTCGCAGTCGATGGCGTGGTCGGCCATGATCCCGCGGATGTCGGCCACGGCCTCGCGCGACGCGTCGAACATGCGCTTGGCACGCTCCTGGCCCATCGCGCCCTTCAGGCGCTGCATGCCGCACGGGAAGCCGATGATCATCTGGCCACCGTTGCGGCCCGACGCGCCCCAGCCCACGCGGCTGGCCTCGACGACGAGCACCCGCTTGCCGGCCTTGGCCAGCTCCAGCGCGCTGTACAGGCCGAAGAAGCCGGCACCGACCACGCACACGTCGACGTCCAGGCTCTCCTGCAGCGACGGGCGGATCGATTGCAGGTGGCGCGACGAGGCGGCGTAGTACGAGTCGACGTAGTCGGAAGAGGAGCGGAACATGGACGGCTTTCTTGGAGAAACGGATCAGGCGAGTTCGACGAGGTGGACCAGGTCCCAGTGGTGGCGCGGGTCGGCGGCGGCGTGGCGCTCGGCGCTCTCGTGGCGCTTGAGCGCGACGAACAGATCCACCAGCGGATCGCCGAACAACTCGCGCATCAGCGCGCTGGCCTCCAGGGCGTCGCACGCCCGCGGCAGCGTGGTCGGCAAGGCGACGCCTGCGCCCCCTTCCGGCGCCAGGCCTTGCTCGATGCCCGCCAGGCCCAGGCCCAGCGTCGCGGCCACGATCAGGTAGGGATTCGCGTCGCCGCCCGGCAGGCGGTTCTCGATCCGGCGGTTCTGCGCGCTCGCCTGCGGCAGGCGGAACGCCACCGCGCGGTCGTCGTGGCCCCAGCTGGCCGACGACGGCGAGGCGTTGCTCAGGCGGATGCGGTCGAACGCCATGTCGTGCGGCGCGAAGAAGGCCATGGCGGCGTCGGCGTGGCGCTGCAGGCCGCCGATGAACGCGCCCAGCGCGTCGCGATCGCGGCCATCGGGATGCGCGAAGGCGTTGGTGTGCGTGGCCGGCTCACCGGCGAGCGCGCCGTCCTTGTGCTGCAGGCTGAAGTGCCAGTGCATGCCGGTGCCGGGCTCGTCGAGGAACGGCTTGGGCGCGAACGTGGCGAGGAAGCCGAACTTCGCGGCTACCTGGCGCGCGAGGCGCTTGAAGCGGAACACCGCGTCGGCCTGGGCCAACGGCTCGCCGGGCATGAAGTTCACCTCGTACTGCGAATATGCCGCCTCGTGCGCGTGGCCGCACACGGGGATGCCCTGCAGGTGGCAGGCCTCGAACAGCGCGTCGAAGTACTCGGCGAAGTGGCCGGTGCGCTCCAGCGAGTACGCCTCGCAGGCCCGCTCGCGCGCGGGCGCGCCTACGCGGGACGCCGGCGCGTGCAGGCTCACCTGGCCGTCGAGCTCGCGCCGGGCGACGAGGAACAGCTCCAGCTCCGGCGCCACGGTGGCCACGAGGCCCGCGCGGTCGAGGCGGGCCAGCACGCGGCGCAGCGCGGCGCGCGGCGACAGCTCGCTGGCGCAGATCGCGCGGCCGTAGCGCTCGGCGTGCAGCGGGCCCACGGGCTCGCAGATCACCGCGGCGGTTCCCGCGCGGCCGGGCTGCGCGCACAGCGTGGCCAGGTCGGGCACCAGGCTGATGTCTAGGTAGGACGCCGGCAACAGCGGGCCGAACACGGTCTCGGGCTCGCCCGCCGTCAACGTCAGGCCGAACACCACCGACGGGAAGCGGCAGCCGGCCATGCCCACGAAGTCGGCGTGGCCCACCGACTTGCCGCGCGCCACCGAGGTGAAGTCGCCGACGGCGCATTCGATGGCCGCCACGGGCGTGCCGCCCAGCGCGGCGGACAGCTGCGCGAGCGCGGCCTGGATGGCGGAGCGGTCGGGCGCGGCCAGGGCCGCGGTGGAGAAGGCATTCATGTACCACAGCTTACGCACCGATTGGCCCAGCGTGAAGGGCCATTTGGCGTTGCCGGGACTGGGCCACTTTTTGGCCGAGGCGTAGGATTGCCAGTTCGCCATGCCGTCGCTCCCCTCCGCCATCGCCCCCGCCGACGCCTTGCTCGACTGGCTTCAACACGCCTGGGCACACCCGTCGGCCGAGGAGGCCCGCGTGCCCATCGGGGCGCGCCTGACGCAGCTGCTGCGGCGCGCCATCCTCGATCGCGTGGTGCCGCCGGCGCACCGCCTGCCGTCCACGCGCACGCTGGCGCAGGCTCTGGCCATCGCGCGCAACACGGCCGTGCCGGTGGACGTACAGCTGCGCGCCGAGGGCTCCGTCGTGGCGGGCCAGGGCTCGGGCACCTACGTGTGCCGGATCGGGCCCGACGTGCTGCCCGCGGCCGCCGTGGTCGAGCCGGTGGCCCGATCGCGCGCGGCCACGCCCCTCGCGTTCTCGCGCCGCGGCCGTCGTTATCACAGCCACCCGCTGCACGAGTTCTGGACGCGCCAGCCCTTCTGCCCCGGCCAGTTCGACTTCGCGCTGTTCCCGCACCGCTTGTGGAACCGGCTGCAGCAACGCCAGCTGCGGCGCGCCGACCCGATCCAGCTGGAACAGGGCGAGCCCGGCGGCGCGCCCGAGCTGCGCCAGGCCATCGCCGAGCACGTGCGCGCCACCCGCGGCGTGCGTTGCGCGCCCGACCAGGTGATCATCACCGACGGCACCGGCGAGTCGATCGACCTCGTGGCCCGCCTCATGTGCGACCCCGGCGACGAAGTGCTGCTGGAGGATCCCGGCTACTGGGCCGCCACCCAGGTGCTGTCCGACCACGGGCTGCGCCTGCACGCCGCCCCCGTCGACGCGCAGGGCCTGCCGGTGCCCGTGCTGCGCCGCGGCCAGCGCGCGCCGCGACTGGCCTATCTCACGCCGTCCAACCAGTTCCCCACCGGCGGCGTGATGCCGCTGGCCCGGCGGCTCGAATGGCTGCAGTTCGCGGCGCGCCACGATACCCTGCTGCTGGAGGACGACTACGACAGCGAGTACCGCTACGAGGGCGCGCCGTTCCCGTCGCTGCAGGGCCAGGACGCCGCCGGCCGCGTCATCTACCTGGGCACGTTCAGCAAGACGGTGTATCCGGGCATCCGCGTGGCCTTCCTGGTGGTGCCGCCGGGGCTGCAGCGCGTGTTCGCCGACGCGTCGGCCGACTTCTACCGCGATGGCGACCAGATCGTGCAACAGGTGCTGGCCGACTTCATGCGCGAGGGCCACTACGCGGCCCACGTCCGAACGCTGAGGCGCGAATATGCCTCGCGCCGCGAGGCCATGCTGCGCGCGCTGGACGACGCGCTGCCCGAGGAATTCGCCAGCCGGCGCCTGAGCGTGGTCTCCGGCGCGCGCGGCGTGCACCTGACGCTCGCCTTGCCGGACGACGTCGACGACCGCGCCGTGGCGCGCGCGGCCATCGCCCACGGCGTCACCGCCATCCCGCTGTCGGTATACGCCACGCAGGTGGGCTGGCGCGGCCTCGTGCTGTCGTTCGCCGCCACGCCGGTGGCCCACATCGGCCCGCTGGTGGACGCGCTCGCGCCGGTGTTGCGCGACGCGCTGGCGCCAGGGCGCTGACTATCGCCGCGGCCGGACCGATGCGGCCCGCCGCGCGCCATGCCCACGAAAAAGCTTTCCGCGGCCGCGCGCCGGGCCTAGAATTTTTGGCAGGAGGAAAGTCCCATGCCCAGGCGCCAGGAATCGCCCACGGACGCCCTGTCGTGACCATCGACGGACGCTCGCTGCTCGCCGTCGCGGCCGCGCTGGGCGTCCTGTTCGGGCTCATCGTGCTGGCGCTCGAACGCCGGCTGCGCCAGCCGATCCCGGGCCTGCGCCTGTGGGCGGTGTCCAGCTTCCTGCTCGCCGGCTCCGCCGCCGCGCACGGCCTGCAGGGCATCGCGCCGATGTGGGTGCCGGCACTGGCGGGCAACGCGGCCATCCTGGTGGGACGGGGGTGTACCGTGGCCGCGCTGTGCCAGCTCGACCGCCACCGGCCACCCGTGCGCACGCTGGTCGCGTTGTGCGCCCTGTTCATGGCGGGACTCGTAGCCACGCTCACCGTGTGGCCCAGCTTTCACGCACGCAGCCTGGTGATGGTGTCGGGCATGGGCCTGTTCACCGCCTGGGCCGCGACGACGCTGTTCGCCAGCGCCCCGCTGAGCATCAGCCGCACCGTGACCGTGGTGGGCTTCGCGGGCCTGGCGCTGGCCAACCTCTCGCGCATCTGGGCCCATGCGCGCCAGATCGACCAGGGCACGGCGGTCGACCTGCAGTCGTCGGCGATCGTGGTCTACATCGGCGCCTTGTTGATCTTCGACGTGCTGTGCAACGTGGGCTTCGTGCTGATCATCACCGACCGCATGCACGAGTGGGTGCTGCAGCTGGTGCGCACCGACCACCTCACGGGCGCCCTGTCGCGGGGCGCGCTCTACACGCAGGCGCAGCGCGACCTGCAGATCGCGCGCCGCCAACACACGTTCACCCGCGCCTTCATCGTCGACATCGACCAGTTCAAGGCGATCAACGACACCCACGGCCACGCCACCGGCGACGCCGTGCTGCGCCACGTGGCGCAGCATGGCCAGGCCGTGCTCCGCTGCACCGACCTGTTC
>JACMOG010000105.1 GCA_014378125.1 Vitreoscilla sp.
CGTCGCAAAAGGCGCTGAATTCGTCAATCGGGCAGCCCAGGTCGAGCGAGCAGGTGGCGTCCAGGTCGGGCATCAGCACCCGCTTGCCGGGCGACAGGATCTTGGACGTCTCGCCCATGAAGCGCACGCCGGCCACCACCAGCGTCTGCTGCGGCGCGGCCTTGCCGAAGCGGGCCATCTCCAGCGAATCGGCGACGCAGCCGCCGGTCTCCAGCGCCAGGTCCTGCAGGTCGCCGTCCACGTAGTAGTGGGCCACCAGCGCCGCGTCGTGCAGGCGCAGAAGCTCCTTGGCGCGGACCTTCAGGCGGGTTCGTTCATCGGGGCCCGGGGTGGGCATCACCTTGGCCCAGGCGTTGGCGGTGCAGGTGGCGCCGGTGGCGTCCTGGAGGGCGTATTCGTACGTGGCTTGTGTCATGGCTGCATCCGCCGGAAGGGCGGTGCGCCATCGTAGCCCAAGGCAGGAGAAACCTCTGTCGCCGGGGCCACCGCGGGCGTCGCGTTCAAGCGCCGATCCAGGCCTCGTAGAGCTGGTTCCAGACGTTGGTGACCGAGCGCGTGAGCGGACGCGCGTACAGCAGCGTGGGACGCACGGGCCAGTCGCGGTTCTCGATGAGGTCTTCCAGGCCGCGGTGCTCGGCCGCCAGGTAGAACAGCCAACGCGTGCCGGACGCGAACGGGAGCTGCGCCAGGCGGTGCATCTCCTCGATGAGGGTGACGGCCTCGTGGCTGGCCATGGGGCCCACGAGCACCGAGCAGATCTGGGAGTGCGACAGCAGCGCGCCGAAGATGGCGCGGCGGTCTACCGGCTTGGCGTCGCCGTGCAGGCACCGCACGAGGCGGTGCGGACCGTTGCCTGCAGGCAACAGTGTCTCGTCGACGACGGCGCGGATCTGGAGGCCGCCGCGCGAATGCACGCGCAGGCGATCGACCGGCGAGCCGGTGGCGTCGGACAGCGTCTGCATCATGCCGTGCGCCCACACGCCGGCGGGATCGATCACCAGCATCGAGCTGACCTCGGGCGACGAGGCGAGGTGGGCGTGCAGCGCCAGCGCGCCTTGCTCGCTCTCGGGCACTTCGACGGTGACGCCCAGCGCGCCGGCGGAGTCGAACATCGACGCCGGGCCCGAACGCCCCTTGCTCGGCACCACCAGCGGGGCGAGCTGCGCCCGCAGCCTGCGAAGCGGGGCGGGGAACGGGATGACGGACGGGCGCGACATGGAAGATGAGCTTACTCGGAGAGTCATTGGCGGCCACTTGCAAGTTGTTTAAGGATGTGACTTCCTTGTTGCCAATGCGTTTTTCATTTAGTAGGGTTTGATCCAACCCGGCAACGCGCGTTCCCACCAGGGGACCGCCGCCCGATTACCATCGCGAATCCGCCACCCTGTCTCCCGGTGCCCGCCATGTCATTCCCCGCGTCCGCGGTTCCCGCACGCCTCGCCGGCCACGCCCTGGTGGAGGCACTTGTCGCCCAGGGCGTCGACACGGTCTTCGGCGTGCCCGGCGAGAGCTTCCTGGCGGCCCTCGACGGCTTCCATGAGCACCGCGACCGGATCCGCTTCGTGGCCTGCCGCCACGAGGGCGGCGCGGCGTTCATGGCCGAGGCGCATGGCAAGCTCACCGGGCGCCCGGGCGTCTGCTTCGTCACCCGCGGGCCGGGCGCCACCAACGCCAGCATCGGCGTGCACGTGGCCTTCCAGGACTCCACTCCGCTCATCCTGCTGGTGGGCCAGGTGGCGGCCGACCAGCGCGATGGCGAGGCATTCCAGGAGATCGACTACCGCCAGATGTTCGGACCCGGCACGCTGGGCCTGGCCAAGTGGGTGGGCGAGGTGCAGGATGCCGACCGCCTGCCCGAATACGTGGCGCGGGCCTTCCGCACGGCGATGCAGGGCCGCCCGGGGCCGGTGGTGCTGGCGCTGCCCGAGGACATGCTGTCGGCACCCACCGCCGCGCCCGTGCTCCCGCGCGTGGTGCCGGTGCAGGCGCATCCCGATCCCAAGGCGATGGCACAGTTCCGCCAGTTGCTGATCCGCTCGGAACGCGCGTTCGCCATCGTGGGCGGCAGCGGCTGGACGGCCGACTCGGCGTGCGACTTCGAGCGCTTCGCCGAGGACTGGGAGCTTCCGGTGGGCTGCGCGTTCCGTTTCCAGGACGTCTTCGACAACCGCCACCGCCTCTACGCCGGCGACGTGGGCATCGGCATCAACCCCGCGTTGGCGCGCCGGATCCGCGAATCCGACCTGATCCTGGCCGTGGGTGTCCGCCTGGGCGAGATGACCACCGGTGGTTACACATTGCTCGAGGCGCCGACCCCGCGCCAGCCC
>JACMOG010000106.1 GCA_014378125.1 Vitreoscilla sp.
ACGGCGGCGGCACGCCCACGATCCCGTCGTCCCCCTCGGCCGTTCCCGGGGCGTCGAGCCTGTCGATGATGGCCCTCGGCGCGCTGGTCCCGGCCCTGGCGGGCGGCCGCCGGCGCAAAGACGCCTGGGGACCGCCCGGGGGGGAGGAGGGGAGGGTGGGCGTGCCGCCCCCGTCGCCGGGCGGGGTGGGCGGCGTGGGGGTACCCCCCTCGTCGGTGCCGCCCGACTGGATCGGGTCCGTCGCCGGGGGCGGAGGCGATGCCGGCGGGTTGGGCGCGGGGGGCGCCGGGGGCGTCGGCGACCCGGGCGGCGGAGGAGGAGAGGGCGGGGTGCCGTGGGGGGTGCTGCCGCCACTGCCGCCGCCGAATCCACCGCCTCCACCAGCGCCACCGGTGTTGCCCGGGCCCGGAGCCGGGCTGCCCGCTTCGGGCGACGCCGGGCCGGATTCGGGCGCCGGCGGGCCGTCGCCGTGCACGCCGCCGGCGCCGCTGTCGTTCTGCGCGACCAGGAAGCTGCCCGCCGGCATGCCGCCGGCGGCCGGGTCGCCATACTTGAACAGGTCGTCGTCCGACTTGCCGCCGGCGCCGTGCGCGCCATCGACCGTGTAGCGGCGCGCCGAGGCGGCCGCCACGCGCGGCAGCGACGCCGGCGCGGAGTGTGTGCTCGCACCCCCGGCCACGTGGCCGGCGCCCGAGCCGGAGGACGAGCCACCGCCTACCGCGGCGACGGCGTCGCCCCTGCCGCGCAGGAATGCCAGGAAACCACCCCCAAAGCGTTTCCAGTCGATCGCAACATAGGTGGTTGCGCCGACGCAGAAGAAGGCGATGAGTGCCAGAACGACGGCGCGCTTGCGCTTGGTCTTGAACATGATGGTCCGATGAAGAGCGAGTAACGACATGTTACCTGTGTGCTCGACTGTTTCCGGCCTCCCTTGTCCGGCGAGCGCAAGCCCGATCGCCAAACGTGACAAACTGCCGCTCGGCCGGCTCAAGCGACGCGAGATCTTGCCGACGTGCGCGGGTTCACCCGCAGCCCCCGGAAGCGGTAAGTCGGCGGAAAGCCGGGCAAGGCGACCATGGACGCACTCACCCTGCCGTCCCGGAGCCGTCCCATGAATCCCACCGCCTCGATCTCCCCCGTGCTGCGCGAACCCCCCCGCCGCGCCGAGCCCGGCCTCGTGGGCCAGGCGATGCTGCGACTGATGACGCACGAGAGCCACGTCGATGCGGTGCACGTGCTGTCGCCGCGCTTCCGCCTGGTATCGCTGCGCAGCGAGTCGTTCCGCCGAGCGGCCCATGTGCCGGGCGACAAGGTGCAGCTGCGGGTGGGCGGCATGGCATTCCGCACCTTCACGCCGTTCCGCCTCGGCGAAGGCGACGATTCGCTGGCCGTGCTGGGCTATCTCCACGGCGACGCCCCCGCCGCGCGCTGGCTGGACGACGTCGCGCCGGGCGACCGCTGCCACGTGCTGGGGCCACGGCGGTCGATGAACCTGGCGGCCATCGACCGCTCCACCGTGTTCGTGGGCGACGAGACCTCGCTGGGCCTGGCACTGGCGCTGTGCGACACCCCGCTGGGCGGTCTGGACACGCACTTCATCTTCGAGGTGGACGACGCGGCCGAGGTGCGCCCGGTGCTGGAGGCCGGCGGCCGTGGCATGCTGCGGCATGCGTGGCTGGTGGAGCGCCGCCCCGGCGGCACGCACCTGGTGGAGGTGGAGGCGGCGCTGGCGCGCTACGCCGGCGCCGACTCGTACCGCCAGTACGTGCTGAGCGGGCAGTCGCTGACCCTCCAGCGCCTGCAGCGCACGCTGAAGGCGGCGGGCGCGAAGCCGTCGCAGATGCTCACCAAGGCCTACTGGGCGCCCGGCAAGACCGGACTGGATTGAAGAAGCCTCCATGAACCGCATCGCCCTCGTCGAAGACCACGAACGCCTGTCCACGCTGGTGCGCAAGGCGCTTGCCGGCGCCGGCATCGAGGTCGACGTGTTCGACCGCATCGCCAGCGCGCGCCACGCGATCGCCGACACGCCCTACGGCGCCATCGTGGTCGACCGCGGCCTGCCCGACGGCGACGGCCTGTCGCTGGTGCGCCGGCTGCGCGCCGACGGCAACGTCACGCCTTGCCTGATGCTCACCGCGCGCGATGCCGTGCACGACCGCGTCGAGGGCCTGGAGGCCGGGGCCGACGACTACCTGGCCAAGCCGTTCTCGATGGAGGAGCTCGCGGCCCGCGTGCGGGCGCTGCTGCGTCGGCCCGCCACGATGCAGAGCCTCACGCCCCCGTTCGGCGACGTGCAGCTGGCGCCCGACCAGGGCACGATGAGCTGCGGCGCCGAGACGGTGACGCTGCCGTCGGCCGAGCTGCAGATCATG
>JACMOG010000107.1 GCA_014378125.1 Vitreoscilla sp.
GCCGCGCCGCCCCGGACATCCCATCATGACTTCGCTCACTTCCGCGTCGCGCGCCGCCGCGACCCTGCTCCTCGCCATCACCTCGGCCGACGCGCTCGCCTGCTCGGCCTGCGGCTGCACCCTCAACGCCGACTGGGCGACCCAGGGCCTGACCAGCCGCACCGGCCTCACCGCCGACCTGCGCTTCGACTGGTTCCGCCAGGACGACCTGCGCTCGGGCACCGGCCGCGTGGATCGCGGCGCGCTGGAGCTGCCCAACGACGAGGAGATCCAGCAACACACCGTCAACCGCATCGGCACCCTCACGCTGGACTACGGCCTGAGCGCCGACTGGGGCGTCACGCTGACGCTGCCGTGGATCTCGCGCGGCCACTCGACGATCGCCGAGGGCGACACCGACGTCTCCAGCTCGAAGTCCAGCAGCGTCGGCGACGTGCGCGTGCTCGCGCGCTACATGGGCTTCTCGGAAGGCCAGGATTGGGGCCTGCAGTTCGGCCTGAAGCTGCCCGCCGGGGACTCGCACGGCGTGGACTTCGGCGTTGGCCCGCAGCGAGGCGAGATGCTGGATCGCGGCCTGCAGCCCGGCACCGGCTCCACCGACCTGCTGCTGGGCGCGTTCAAGTTCGGCGCCCTCGGCGAGACGGCCGACTGGTTCGGCCAGGCCCAACTGCAGATCCCCGTGATCTCCGACCGCGCGTTCATGCCGGGCCTGGGCGCCAACATGACCGCCGGCGTGCGCTATCGCGGCCTGGGCCCGGTGGTGCCGCAGATGCAGATCAACTCGCGCATCGAGCGGCGTGAGACGGGCAGCGAGGCCGACACGCCCAACTCCGGCGCGACGCTGGTGTACTTCAGCCCGGGCGCCACCTTCAGCGTGAACGACAAGGCCAGCGTCTACCTGTTCGGCCAGGTGCCGGTGTACCAGCGCGTCAACGGGATGCAACTCGAACCGAAGTGGAGCCTGTCGGCCGGGGTGCACGCGGCGTTCTGAGCGCCGACCGCGCGTGATGACCGGCGTCAGTCCTTGAACGCCAGCACCACCCGCCGCGTCGACGCCGACTTCTTCTCGATCTTCCTGACCATCAACGTGCCGATGTCGCGCGTGTTGGTCACGTGCGTGCCGCCGCACGGCTGCAGGTCGACGCCTTCGATCTCGAGCAGGCGCACGCGCCCGCTGCCGCGCGGGGGCTGCACGCTCATGCTGCGCACGAGGCCCGGGTTGGCGTCGAGCTCGGCGTCGGTGATCCAGCGCATGGACACCGGATGGGCCTCGGCCACGAGGCGGGCCAGGCCAGCCTCGATCGCGTCCTTGTCCAGCGGGTCGGTCATGTGGAAGTCGAGGCGCGCGTACTCCGAGGTGATCGAGCAACCGTCCACCGGATGCGGGATCAGCGCGCACAGCAGGTGCGTGGCCGTGTGGAAGCGCATGTGGGCGCGCCGGCGAACGACGTCGATGCGCGCGGTCACCTTCGCGCCGACCGCGAAGGCCGCCAACTCGTCGGCGTTGGCCAGCACGTGGACCACGTCGCCGGGCTGCTCGCCCTTGCGCGTGTCGACGACGGCGATGGCGCGACCGTGGGCCAGCACCAGCTCGCCGCGATCGCCGGCCTGGCCGCCGCCGTGCGGATAGAACACCGTGCGATCGAGCTGAACGCCGCGTTCGTCGACGGCGGTGACGACCGCGTCGCACTCGGCGAGCGTGGCGTCGGCACGAAACAGTTCCTCGGTCATCGCGGGGTCTCCTGCAAAGGGATCAGAGCATCACCGTGCCGGCGATGCATGCCGCCACGTCGCCGCCGATCCAGGTGCCCTCGGCGTCGCGCTGCACGTGGATGCGGCCGGCCCGGCCCATGGCCGTCCCCTGCGCGGCCACGTAGCGGACGGGCGCGCGGTCGGTGCCGATCAGCCACTGCGCGATGTTCGCGTTGAGGCTGCCGGTGACCGGGTCTTCGTTGATGCCGATGGCGGCTGCGAAGAAACGCACCTCGAAGTCGAGCTCGCCGCCCGCCGGGTGCGGGGCCACCACGCCGACCTTGCCAAGCTCCTTGAGCGCCGCATGCTCGGGCTTGAGCGCCAGCACCGTGGCCGCGCTGTCCAGCAGCAGCGTCAGCTGGGGAAAGCCGTTGGACAGCCACGCCGCGTCACGCACGCGCGCCGGGTCGAGACCCAGCGCCCCGTAGACGCGGTGCAGCAGCTCCGCGTCGGCGCGTTCCACCGTGGTGGGCGGCGCAGCGAATGCGAGCCGGTCGCCGCGGCGCAGCGGCACCAGGCCGATGGCGCACTCCTGCATCACGGTGCCCGCACGCTTCGGCAGGCCGCCCGCCTGCAGCCACACGTGGCACGAACCGAGCGTGGGATGGCCAGCGAACGGCAGCTCGCCGCCAGGCGTGAAGATGCGCACGCGGTAGTCGGCCTCGGGTGAGGTGGGCGGCAACAGGAACGTGGTCTCCGACAGGTTGGTCCAACGCGCGAACGCGGCCATCTGGTCGGTATCGAGCCCGCTGCCGTCGTGCACGACGGCCAGCGGGTTGCCCAGCAAGGCGGTGTCGGTGAAGACGTCGACCTGGCTGAAACCGCGCTGGCGTGTCGCGCTCATGCCGCGACCTGAGACGCCAGGTGCGCCTTGACGACGTCGCCCAGGCGCTTGACCGCGTCGGCGATGTCGGCCGGCGCCAGCGTGACGAACGACAGGCGCAGCGTGCGCGTGTCGGGATGGTCGGCATAGAAGGCCGCGCCCGGCACGTAGGCCACGCCGGCCTCCACGGCCTTGGGCAGCAGCGCCATGGCGTCGCAGCCGGCCGGCAGGCGCAGCCAGAAGAACATGCCGCCGCTGGGCTTGAGCCATTCGCAGCCGGCGGGCATCGAGGCCTTCAGCGCCGCGTCCATGGCGTCGCGCTGGGTGCGGTAGCGGTCGCGGATGGTGGGGATGTGCTGGTCGAGGAAGCCGTTCTTGATGACCTCGTGCACCACGCGCTGGCTGAACGAGCCGGTGTGCAGGTCGGCCGCCTGCTTGGACTGCAGCAGCTTCGGGTACAGCGTGGGCGGGCACACCATGAAGCCCAGGCGCAGGCCCGGCGCGAGCACCTTCGAGAACGAACCCAGGTACAGCACGCCGTCGCCCCAGCGCGCGGCCAGCGGCTTCGGAGGCGCCTCGTCGTACCAGAGGTCGCCGTACGGGTTGTCTTCCACCAGCGGGATGTTGGCGCGCTGGGCGGCGGCGATGATGGCGTCGCGACGGGCGTCGGGGATCACGCGGCCCGTGGGGTTCTGGAAGTTGGGCAGCACGTACATGAAGCGCGTGCCCTGGGGCAGCGCGTCGATGGCGTCGGGCAGGGGGCCGTCGGCGTCGCCGGCCACCGACACGAAGCGCGGCTCGTTCGGGTTGAAGGCCTGGAGCGCGCCGAGGTACGTGGGCGTCTCGACGGCGACCACGTTGCCTTCGTCGAGCATCACCTTGCCCACCAGGTCGAGACCTTGCTGCGAGCCGTTGGTGATGAGCACGCGGTTGGCCGGCGCGTCGATGCCGCGCGCACCCAGGTTGGCGGAGACCCATTCGCGCAGCGGGCCGAAGCCTTCGCTGGACGCGTATTGCAGCGCCTCGCGCGGCGAGTCGGCCAGCACCTTGGCGGTGGCCTCGCGCATGGCTTCGACCGGGAAGGTCTCGGCCGACGGCAGGCCGCCGGCCAGCGAGCGCACGCCCGGCAGCTCGGTGAGCTTGAGGATCTCGCGAATGACCGACGGGTTCATGCGTTCGCAACGCCGGGCCAGTTGCCAGGGCGAGCGGGAGGTGTCGGAAGAGGAGGTGGAACCGGTCATGGAAAGGCCTTCAGGACAAGGGACAACGGGATTCGAACATCAAATGCGGGGCCGTGGCGCGCCGGCCGACATGCGCCGGCCCAGGTAGACGCACGCCATCACGGCGATGGAAAAGCCCAGCGTGGCCGGGCGCAGGCGCTCGCCCAGCAGGGGCACGGCGAGCAGGATCGAGACGAAGGGCTGCAGCAGCTGCACCTGGCTGACGCGCAGCGTGCCGCCCCAGGCCAGGCCGCGATACCAGGCGAAGAAGCCCATCCACATGGAGAACAGCGCCACGTAGGCGAAGCCGCCCCAGGCCGCGGCATGCACGGGCACGGTGGGCCATTGGGTGACCAGCACGGGCAGCGTCACCGGCAGGGCCAGCACCAGCACCCACGAGATCGTCTGCTCGGGCGTCATGCCGTCCGCACCCGACGACACGCGCACGCCGGTGATGTAGCCCCCGGACGACGCGAACACCGCGCCCAGCAACAGCAGGTCGCCCCGCTGCGGACGGCCCGCGCCGCTCCACGCGGCGAACGCCACCACCAGCGCCGCGCCCAGCAGGGCGAAGGCCCAGAAACCGCGCGACGGCCGCTGGTGCAGCAACACCGCCCCGACCGCGGCGGTGGCCAGCGGCATCAGGCCGGTGATGACGGCGGCGTGCATGGCATCGACCTGGCGCACCGCCAGGCCCAGCAGCAGCGGCCACGCGAGCACGTTGCCCAGCACGGTGGCGCCCAGCATCGTCCAGTGATGGCGGCGCGGCCGCGGGGCGCGCGTCACCAGCAGGTAGACCAGCGACAGCAGCCCGGCGACGCCGGCGCGCCCGATCGCCACGAACACGGGCGGCAGTTGCGGCGCCTCGTTGCTGCCCGCGGCGAGCCGCGTCATGGGGATCGTGGCGGCGAAGATCAGCATGCCCAGCGTGCCCAGCCACAGCCCCGCGCGCGTGCGCCGCGCCTGCTCGGAGGCCACGGCGCGCGCCGCGGCGCAACCGGGCGTCGGCAGCGGCAAGGCGGGTTGGGGCTCGAGGCGCATGAGGGGTGCGGCGGGCGCGCCGTGCCTTCGGAAGAAGACGGACGAACGGCGGACGGGATAGCCAGTCTAGGCTGATAATCAATACACGAGCAGTACAGTCTTCGGTGCAGTTCGGTGATCTGTATCGGTGCCCCCGGCAATACAGATCGTGCTCACCCGCCGCCAGGATCGCGCCATGCAAGACGACTCAACGCCTCCTTCGACATCGTCCCCGTCCCGCACGCGGCGCTCCGGCGTGGCGCCGCCGGCCCCGGTGCCCGTCGCGGTGGGCGCGACCGTGCTGGCCCGCAGCGCCGCGCAGACGCTGGCCGAGCAGCTCGCCGGCCACTACGCCGCGCGCATCCGCCAGCGCCTGCTGCTGCCCGGCGCGCGACTGCCGTCGGTGCGCGAGAGCGCGCGCCGCCATCGCGTGAGCCCGTCCACCGTGGTGGCCGCCTACGACCAGCTGCTGGCGCAAGGCCTGGTGGAGGCCAAGCGCCAGCGCGGGTTCTTCGTGCGCGAGGCCGACACGATGACGCCGCGCACCACGGGCACGCCATCGATCGATCCGCAGGAGTCGGCGACACGGGTGGCGATCACGACCGAGACCGCGCTGCGCCCCGGCGCCCCGTTGCGGCCGCCACCGGTGGGCGCCACCGCGCTGATCCGCGGCATGTTCGCATCCGACGAGCAGCATCCCGCGCCGGGCCTGGGCACGCTGCCGGCCGAGTGGCTCGACGCCGCCATGCTGCAGACGGCGCTGCGCCGCGTGATGTCGCCCGCGCGGTCCGCCAGCGACGCGCACCTGCCCTCCAGCTACCTGAGCTACGGCGAGCCGGCCGGCGACAGCCGGTTGCGCCACGCGCTCGCACAGCGCCTGGCCGACTTCGGCGTGCCGGCCACGCCCGGCCAGATCGTCACCGCCAACGGCGCCACGCACGCGCTCGACATCGTCTCGCGCGGCCTGCTCACGCCGGGCGACGCCGTGCTGGTGGACGAGCCCGGCTGGTCGGTGGAGTTCGCGCGCCTCACGCAGCTGGGCATGCGCCTGCTGCCCGTGCCGCGCGGCGTCGACGGTCCCGACCTGGCCGCCATGGCCGCGCTGGCCA
>JACMOG010000108.1 GCA_014378125.1 Vitreoscilla sp.
AAGCGCCAGTCGATGGCCGACGGCGGACCGCCGAGGGTGGACAGTTCGCCGTCGCCCGCGAGCACCTGGCCCGCGGGGTCGAGCGCGACCCAGTGCACCTCGTCGAAGCGGTCGGCGCGCAGCGCGCTCTCGAGCTGGCTGGAGACCACCAGCGTCAGCGCGCCGTTGTCGTCCTGTTGTACCAGGCGTTCGAGCGCCAGCGCGGTGCCGTCGAGGGCATGATCGAGCGAATCGAGCGCCGGGGCCAGCGCCAGCCGGTAGAACACGAACGCCGTGCAGGGCACCAGCAGCGCCAGCGGAACCACCAGCCACAGCAGCAGCGTGCGGCGGATGCTGGGTCGGGTATCGACCATGAATCGGCGGGTGGGGCGCGTGTCGGAGGCGGCTGGGACTGTCACGAGCAGGTCGCGTGGGGCACGCGAGGAGTCATGCGGCAGTATCGCCCAGCGGGGCTTCGGGCCTCCTCAGGCCTCTTCGAGCAGGTAGCCGAAGCCGCGGATGGTGCGGATCTTCAGGCCCGCCGGCTCCAGCTTGGAGCGCAGCCGCGACACGTGCACCTCGATCGCGTTGTCGGAGGTGGTGCCGTCCCAGTTGGAGATGGCGGCGATGATCTGTTCCTTGGCCACGATCTTGCCGGTGCGGCTGAGCATGAACTGCAGGATCGACCACTCGCGGCCGGCCAGCGCCAGCTCGGTCTCGCCGATGTAGGCGCGGCGCGCCTCGAGATCCATGCGCAGGTTGCCCAGGCTCAGCACGCTGCCGCCACGCGCCTGGTTGCGGCGCACCAGGGCGCGCGAGCGGGCCACCAGCTCGCTCAGCGCGAAGGGCTTGACGAGGTAGTCGTCGGCGCCGCTCTCGAGGCCGCGCACGCGATCCTCTACCGCGTCGCGCGCCGTGAGCATCAGCACGGGCAGGTCGGAGCCCTGGGCGCGCACGCGGCGCAGGGTCTCGAAGCCGTCGATGCCGGCCAGGCCGACGTCGAGGATCAGCAGGTCGTAGGGATCCTGGCGCACCGACACCGCCACGGGCTCGCCGCGCTCGGTGCAGTCGACCACCCAGCCCTGGGAGCGCAAAGCGCGCGCGGTGGAATCGGACAGCAGGGGATCGTCTTCAACGAGGAGGATTCGCACGGGCGGCGCGCCGATGGGCGCGATGAGAGGAGAGGATTTGTTGATCATCGAAGGGCAGCCTCAGGCGTCGCTTAACGATACCTGAGTGCAACCTGTCACGCCATGCGAGCGTTCATCAGGGTTCAGGCGGGCCGGCCGGCACGCCCGCGGCGTTGGCCTGCGCATCCGCGGCCTCGTCGAACGCCTCGTCCCCGGCCAGCGAGCCGTCCCAGGTCTTGGGCACCGGCGGGTTGTCGAGCCGCTCCTGCGCGAACAGCTGCTCCAGTTGCTGGCGGCCGGCGCGCGCCAGCGAGATGAGCTTGGACTCGTCGCGGAAATGCGGCGCCAGCTCGTGCAGCTGCTGCACCGAATGGCGCCGGAAGCGCATCGCCAGCGTGCGGGCGCGGTGCGGCTCGTAGCCCATGGCCTCGAGCACGCTGCGGCCGCTCATCAGCGCCGCGTCGAGCGTCTCGCGCTCGATGAAGCGCACGCCGCGCTCGTTGAGCTGGTACCAGTGCTGCACGTTGCGGGCGCGCGCCACGATGGTCAGGTTGGGGAAGTTCTCGCGAGCGATGTCCACCAGCTTCAGGCTGGCGTCGATGCCGTCCACCGCCACGACGAGCACGTGGGCGCGCGCCGCGCCGGCCACGCGCAGCAGGTCGAGCCGCGTGGCGTCGCCGTAGTGCACGCGAAAGCCGAACTTGCGCAGCGCCTCGATGGCCCCGGCGTCGTGGTCGAGCACCGTCGCCTGCAGGCCGTTGGCCTTCAGCAGGCGGCCGATGATCTGGCCGTAGCGGCCGAAGCCCGCGATGATCACCGGCGCATCCTGCGGCTCGGATAGCTCCGACACCTTCGCGCGCGGCGACAGCCTGGCCAGCAGCGGGATCCACCAACGGTCGGCCACCAGCATCAGCAGCGGCGTGAGCAGCATCGACAGCGTGATGGCCGCGGTGAGCACGCCCGACTCGTCGGCATCGATCACCTGCTTGCCCTGCGCCGCCTGCAGCACCACGAATCCGAACTCGCCGCCCTGGGCCAGCAGCAGCGTGAAGACGGGCCGCTCGAGGCGCGGGATCGGGATGCCGATCTCGATGCCCCACAGCACCGTCGTCTTCACCAGCAGGAAGCCGGCGACGATGCCGGCCACGGCCCACGGATGGCGCATGACCACGCCGATGTCGATGCCCATGCCCACCGCGATGAAGAACAGGCCCAGCAGCAGGCCCTTGAACGGCTCGATGTCGGTCTCCAGCTCGCGCCGGTACTCGCTTTCGGCCAGCAGCACGCCGGCGAGGAAGGCGCCCA
>JACMOG010000109.1 GCA_014378125.1 Vitreoscilla sp.
AAGATGCTCGACGCCCGCAACCCCGACGCGCCAAGCATGGACGAAGCCGACCTCAAGCGCGAATTCACGCGCCAGAGCGTGTGGCGCCGCATGGCCATCATCGCCGCCGGCCCGCTCGCCAACTTCATCCTCGCGATCGCCGTGTTCACGGGCCTGTACATGCACGGCATGGAGGAGGCCACCACGCGTGTGCGCGCGATGCCCGAGCAGAGCGCCGCCTACCAGGCCGGCCTGCGCGCGGGCGACCTGGTCACGGCCGTCAACGGCAACGCCATCACCGGCTGGACCGACCTGCGCTGGGAGTTCGTGCAGGCCATCGTCGACCACCGCGAGGCGCGCATGGAGGTCACGCGCGCCAAGGGCGGCAGCGTGGAGCTGGTGGTGCCGGCGGCCAGCCTGGCGGGCCTCGACATCGAAACCGACGTGCTCGACAAACTCGGCATCGGCGTCGCGCTGCCGCCGGCCACCCTGGTCGACGTGATGGCGGACGGGCAGGGCTTTGCTGCCGGTTTGAAAGCGGGCGACATCGTCACCGCCATCGACGGCAAACCCGTCGCCAACGGCATGGACCTGATCAAGGCCGTGCGCGCCGCGCCCACGCTGACCTTGCAATTCGACGTCACGCGCGCCGGCGCGCCGCTGCGCCTCGACGTGACGCCCGACCTTGATCCGCTCAGCAAAAAGGGCCGCATCAAGGTACGCCCCAACATGACGCCCGAGATGGCGACGATCGGCAGCGATCCGCTCAGCGCGCTCGCCAAGGGCGGCCGCAAGACCTGGGAGAACGCCGTCTTCATGGTCAAGATGATAGGCAAGATGGTCACCGGCGAAGTGTCCTTGAAAAATGTAACAGGGCCGATCACGATCGCCGACTACGCCGGTCAGAGCGCGCGCCTTGGTATCACGACTTATCTGACGTTTATCGCGGCTATTAGTATCAGTTTGGGTGTGATGAATCTGTTACCAATTCCCGTTCTGGATGGTGGGCTTTTGCTGTATTATTCGGTGGAAGTTTTGACCGGGCGCCCTCTGCCGGCGCGGGTGGACGACATAGTGCAACGCGCCGGGCTAGGCCTTCTGGTGATGCTCATGGCGCTGGCCGTGTTTAATGATGTCGCGCGGCTGCTGTAAAGCGGATATGCATATGTATGAACATGTTGTCCAATGATAGACCCATTGATTTAGCCAATGAAATTACACTCTGATCGTTTTGCCTCGCCTTCCCACCGCCTGAGCTTGATCGGCGCCGCCGTCCTGGCGCTGTGCGCCGGACCCGCTTTCGCCGTCAAACCCTTCGTCGTCAAAGACATCCGCGTCGAGGGCATCCAGCGCACCGAAGCGGGCACCGTGTTCAGCTACCTGCCGGTGCGCGTGGGCGAAACGTTCGACGACGAGAAGAGCGTCACCGCCATCAAGGCGCTGTACGCGACGACCTTCTTCAAAGACGTCCGCCTCGAAGAGGAGAACGGCGTGCTGGTCGTGCTGGTCGAGGAACGTCCCGCCATTTCGACGGTGGAATTCACGGGCACCAAGGAATTCGAGAAAGACGTGCTGGTCAAGGCATTGAAGGAAATCGGCGTCGGCGAAACCAAGATCTTCGACAAGGCCTCGGTCGACCGCGCCGAGCAAGAGCTCAAGCGCCAGTACCTGTCGCACGGCCTGTATGGCGTCAAGATCACGACGACGATCACGCCGATCGAGCGCAACCGCGTCACCGTCACCTTCAACGTCGACGAGGGCGAGGTCGCCCGCATCAAGCAGATCAGCATCGTCGGCAACAAGGAGTTCTCGGACAAGGAACTGCGCCAGCTGCTGCAACTAAATACCTAGGGCTGGTTTTCCT
>JACMOG010000110.1 GCA_014378125.1 Vitreoscilla sp.
CGACGGTTCGGGAATGGGTGGCGGCGGCGTCACGCCCGTGTCGAACGTGGCGGTGACCGAATACTTGCCGTCGGCGTACCCGACCGAGTCGACGATGCCGATGAAGCCGTCCGCGAGCGTGCCCACGCCGGTGTTCTCCGCGAACGACATGTTCTCCCACGCCCCGATCGCGACCCAATAGGAGCCTGCGGCGACCGGCGCCGACCAGACCGCGTCGTCGACGGTGGACCCGACCAGGGTGGCGCTGAAGTCGTTGCCTGAAAAGATGGTGATGTAAGGGTCGAGGCCGCCGAGGCCATAGGTGGTGCTGCCCAGGGTGAAAGTGCCGGCCTGCGCGAAGTTGAACTGGTACAGCGCAACGTCGTTGCTGGGGTCGAAATCGGCGGGGAGCGGCGTGGGCAACGCCGTCAGGTCGGCGGCGTAGAGGTGGGGATCCGCGCTGTCGCCGAGACTGCCGGCCAGGACTTGCGTGCTGGCGTGGGCGGCGGCGCCGACCAGTGCCAGCAGGGCGGCGGCGAATGCCTGGGTGATCGTGTTCATCGAGTCGTCCTTCTTCTGGATGTCGGGGTCAGTTGACAACGCCGTTGACGTCGATCTCCACCGAGCCGCCGTGCAGCAGGGTGGTGACCTCGGCGGCGATGCAGGTGATGCTGGCGAAGGGATTGATCACCATGGGCGTGGGGTAGGTGAGGTGCAGCGTGGACTGCGGCTGCACGTACACGGTCATCTGCGGCTGGCTGCCCCCCACGATGTTGCTGCCGCCACTGCCACAGCCGCCACCCGAGAAGATGGGCACGAAGATGAACACCTGCTGCGGGCTGGTGTCGAAGTTGGTCAGCGTGATGCTGGTGACGCCGAGGATGCCGGTGCCGGGGCCTATCGAGGTCGTGCTGTTGAGCACCTGCATGCGGCCGGTGTAGGTCTTGGCCGGGATCACCTGCTCGACGTAGGCGGCCTTGATGCCGCCGGCTGCGAGCGCTGGTGCGGCGATGCCCGCCAGCGCGGCGAGGGCCAGCGCTGTGATGACGGCGCGGGGTGTGTGGATCATGGGGATACCTCCGTTGGTGTACGCCCCGGTGGGGCTGGGCCCAGTCTTGGCGCGATCCGGGGCAGGGTCAACGCGTGGGCGGGCCGGACCTAGGGAGGGTCTCCCTAGGTTCACAAACCTTCACGCGCGTGAGCGAACGCAAAACCTGGCCGTTCACGGAACTCCCGCTGTCGAGTTCGATCAAGCAGGGGCGCCGCGCCGGCCGCCCCCTTCAGCGGCCGTACAGGCACGTGCCGTCAACGGACGAGCTCGGCCGCGCGTTGGACAAGCTGCTCGAGAACAAAAAACATGAGTCAACCTCCCGGACGTCCGTCGAAGGTCCCCGCCCGCCTCCACCGCGGCCTGGCGACGCTCGCCGTGGCGCTGGCCGGCGCGCTCGCGCTGGCGATGGATCCGGCCCAGGCCATCGTCGACGTCAGCGCCGTCACCCTCGTCGACCCGTACGCCAACCTGATGGCTCCGGCCACGCCGGCCTCCGGCGCGCCGCGCACGGCGCCCGGCGCGGCCTCCGACGCCCTGCTGGCCTCGTCGATGATGCGCGCCCGCACGAGCTCGGGCACGATGCCCGAGCGCGGCAGCCTGGCCACCGCCAGGCGGCGCCACATCAGCATCGGCGGGCTCGACCGCAGCTACCTGGTGCAGCCGGCGCCCGGCGTGCGGGGCGCGGGCCGCCTGCCGGTGGTGGTGCTCCTGCATGCGGGCTCGCAGTCGGCCGAGGACATCTGGCGCGAAACGAGCTTGCCCACGCTGGGCGCCCGCGAGGGCTTCCTGGTGGTGGCGCCCGACGCGCTCGACCGCCACTGGAACGACGTGCGCGGCACCTCCATCTCCGGCAGTCCCGCGTCCACCGTCGACGACGTGCGCTTCCTCAAGGCCGTCATCGCCGACGTGATCGCGCAGGACCACGGCGATCCGTCGGCCGTCTTCATGGTGGGCTCGGCCCACGGCGGCTTCATGACCATGCGCTTCGCCTGCGACGCCGGCGAGGCGCTGCGCGCCGCCGCCAGCCTGCTGTCGACGATGCCCGACGCCCTGGCGCGCAACTGCAAGTCGCCGCGGCCCCTGCCGTGGCTGGCCGTCAACGGCACCGAGGATCCCGCGGTACCGTTTCGCGGCCAGGTGGACGGCACGGTACGGCGCGGCGAGACCCAGGCCGCGCTGCGCTCCGCCGACGACACCTTCCGCTTCTGGGCCGACCGCGCCGGCTGCGCCGCGCCCACCGCGCGCGAGGCGCTCACCCAGCAGTCCGCCGACGACCGCCACCGCTGGGCCGAGCGCATCGTGCGCTCCAACTGCGTCAGCGGGCAGGTATCGCAGCAGGTGGTGCTGCACGGCAGCGGCCACGTCATTCCCGGCCTGGCCACCGACAACCGCCTGGCCGAGCGCGCGGTGGGTCCGGCCGCGCCCGAGATCGACGGCGGCACGCTGGTGTGGATGCACTTCAAGGCCACGCTGCTGAAATAGGTCCGTCGATTGCCATTCAATCATCTGCTGTCGCGTTGCGCAGCGTCTTTTGTCCGCCGAGGTTTCCATGAACAAGCTCCAAGCCACCGTTGCCCTTTCCCTCGTCGCGCTGTCCGCGGGCGCCTTCGCCCAGGACGGCGAGTCCGACGTCGCGCGCCAGCAGCGCATGGACGCCGCCTATGCCAGCGCGCACGGATCGTCCGACACCCGCGTGGCCGCCAACAGCGTCCGCGAGGACGCGCGCGAGGCCGGCCATGACATCCACAACGGCGTGCGCAGCACCGGCCACGCCGTGCACGGCGCCGTCCGCGCCACCGGGCACGCGGTGCACACCGGCGTGCGCGCCACGGGCCACGCCATCCACCGGGGCGTGCGCGCCACCGGCCATGCCATCCACCGCGGCGTGGACAAGGTCACCGGCAACTGATCCAAGGGGTCTGGCCCCGCCCGAACGACGCCGCCCCATCGGCTCACGGCGTTCCGGGCGGGTGCCTGACCCCGACACATGCTCCAAGGCCTCCCTCCCGTCATCGCGCCCGACGCGCGCCTGGTCGTCCTCGGCAGCTTTCCCGGCGTCGCCTCGCTGGCCGCCCAGCAGTATTACGGCCACCCGCGCAACTACCTGTGGCCGCTGCTGTCGGCGCTGTGGGACGAGGATCTCGTCGCCCTCGACTATCCGGCGCGTGTCGACGCGCTGCGCCGCCACCGCGTGGGCCTGTGGGACGTCTACCGCGCCTGCGAGCGCGAGGGCAGCCTCGACAGCGCGATCCGAAAGCCGGTGCCCAACGACCTCGCGCAGTTGAGGGGCCTGGCCCCGGGCCTGCAGGCCGTGGCGCACAACGGCGCCGAGTCCGGGCGGTCACGCCGGCTCGTGCAGGTGCTCGGTGTGGACGTGCATACCCTGCCGTCCACCAGCCCCGCCAATGCGGCGTGGAGCTTCGAGCGCAAGCTGTCGGCGTGGCGCGAGGTGTTCTCGCGCTACGATCTGGCATGAGAAGAAGAACACAGCCGTTCGAACCCGCCACCATGTCCGAGCAGGACGGCGTGCGCTACCTGCATCTGGGCACGCCCTGGGTGCAAGGCGCCATGCGCGTCCGCAAGCCCCAGTCCCTCGAGCTGGAGTACGTGCAGCGCATGATGGCGTGGATGCTCTGGCGGCCGCAGGACGAGGTCGACCAGGGCCATGCGGCGCAGCTGGGGCTGGGCGCCGCGTCCATCACGCGCTTCACGTACAAGGTGCTGCGCATGCGCACCACGGCGGTGGAGCTCAACCCCACCGTGATCGGCGCGTGCCGCCTGTGGTTCCAGCTTCCCGCCGACGACGCCCGCCTGCAGGTGGTGGAGGCCGACGCCGGCGCGTGGGTGCAGGACGCCGCCAACCTGCAGTCGGCCGACGTGCTCAGCGTCGACCTCTACGATCACGATGCCGCCGCGCCCGTGCTCGACTCGGACGCGTTCTACGCGGCCTGCCACGGCGTGCTGGCGCACGGCGGCCTGATGGCCGTCAACCTGTTCGGCCGCGATACCCGCTTCGCGGCCAGCGCCGCGCGCATCGCGTCGGCCTTCGGCCTCGACCAGGTGTGGAGCCTGCGGCCCACGCGCGAGGGCAAC
>JACMOG010000010.1 GCA_014378125.1 Vitreoscilla sp.
CGCCTACGAGCGCCTGGTCACCGGCATCCACAACGAGGACACCATCGCGCAATACCGCGACAACGGCCGCGCGCTGGGCCGCCTGCTGTACCAGGGCCGCTGGTTCGACTCGCAGGCGCTGATGCTGCGCGAGACGGCGCAACGCTGGGTGGCGCGCGCCATCACCGGCGAGGTGACGCTGGAGCTGCGCCGCGGCAACGACTGGTCGCTGTTGAACACCGAGTCGGCCAACCTCACCTACAAGCCCGAGCGCCTGACGATGGAAAAGGGCGAGCTGAGCTTCACCCCGGCCGACCGTATCGGCCAGCTCACGATGCGCAACCTCGACATCCAGGACACGCGCGACAAGCTGATGACCTACGCGAAGGCCGGGCTGCTGGGGTCGGGCACGGGGACGTCGATGCTGCGGCTGGACGACAAGGCCGACTGACGTCCGGGATAACCCCGCGTTGAAGGAAGGAGCGCCGCGGCGTTCCTTTTTTTTGGTTCATCGTCGGATTAGGGGGCACGCGGGGTCCAGATTTCGGGGCGCGTTGGGTGAGTCGTGACTGATCCCGCGCGCCCGATGCCCAAGCGACGCCCGCAGTGACCCAGCAGTGACCCAGCGACGTCGCATGCCTCAACACCCCCCGCAAGTCGGCGAAGAACCTTTTTTTTCGGGCGACGCTGCCGTTTCGAGGCGGCGAGGCCTCCCCCAATCCGGTTAACTTCGGCCGTTTCGGGGCATTGGAGCACCCGCCTTAGGGGGGCCGCCGACCGCACATTTCTGTTGCAACCCGTTAGTATTTGTCAACAAGTGCTCGCCGGCTCCGGACAGCACCAAAAGCAATGCAGGAGGGGACAACCCATGCCTGTTGCCGACAGCGTCACGCTGGGCAAGGACGTCAGGATCTTCCAGCCGACGCTGGTCAATCTCTACGGCTGCACCATCGGAGACGAGACCAAGGTCGGGGCGTTCGTCGAGATCCAGAAAGGCGTCAGCATCGGCGCGCGCTGCAAGATCTCGTCGCACACCTTCATCTGCGAAGGCGTCGTCATCGAGGACGAGGTCTTCGTCGGCCACGGCGTCATGTTCACCAATGACCTCTTCCCGCGCGCCACCAACGACGATGGCAGCCTGCAGAGCGAGAGCGACTGGCACGTCGAGCCCACGCGCATTCGCCGCGGCGCCTCCATCGGCAGCAACGCCACCCTCATCGCCGGCGTGACCGTCGGCCTGCGCGCCCTGGTCGGCGCCGGCGCGGTGGTCACCAAGGATGTTCCGGACTACGCGATCGTCGCGGGCGTACCGGCCCGAGTCATCGGAGATACGAGAGAGCCCGGCAACGCATCGGGGTCGTCGACGGGAAGGTAACTGATTCCAATCTGGAGGGTGCGACATGATCAACATCGGTGTCATCGGATACGGCTACTGGGGCCCGAACCTGGTTCGGAATTTTGCGGAGACGAAGGGCATGAACGTGGCCTCCGTCGCCGACCTCGACGAGGCCAAGCTGGGCGTCGTTCGACGACGGTTTCCCGCCGTCAAGACCACCAGCGACTTCCGCGAGTTGCTCAACGATCCCGGCGTCGATGCCGTCGCGATCGCCACGCCGGTCAACACCCATTTCGAGCTCGGCATGGCGGCGCTGAAGGCCGGCAAGCACCTCTGGCTCGAGAAGCCGATGTGCGAGACCGCCGAAGAGGCCCGGCGCCTCGTCGACGAGGCGGCGCGCCGCAACCTGGTGCTGATCGTCGACCACACCTTCATCTACACCGGCGCCGTCGAGAAGATGGCCGAGCTGATCCAGGCGCAGGAACTCGGCCGGATCTACTACTACGACTCGATCCGCGTGAACCTGGGCCTGTTCCAGCGCGATGTCAGCGTCATCTCCGACCTGGCGGTGCACGACTTCTCCATCCTCGACCACCTGCTCGGCGAGCATCCCGTGGCCGTGACGGCCAGCGGCATGAACCATTTTCCAGGCACGCCCGAGAACCTGGCCTACGTCACGCTGTACTACGAGTCGGGCACCATCGCCCACGTCAACGTGAGCTGGCTCGCGCCCGTGAAGGTGCGCCAGATCATGGTGGGCGGCAGCAAGAAGATGATCACCTACGACGACCTCGAGCCGAGCGAGAAGATCAAGATCTACGACAAGGGCATCAGCTTCACCGACGACCCGCAGAAGATCCATGAAATGCGCGTCGGCTATCGCACCGGCGACATGTGGGCCCCTCGCCTGGCGGTCACCGAGGCGCTGAGCGTCGAAGGCGCGCACTTCGTGGACTGCATCGAGCACGGCAAGGCGCCCAAGACCGACGGCCGACTGGGCGAGCGCGTGGTGAGCCTCATCGAGGCGGCCAACAAGTCGATGCGCCGCAAGGGCGAGACCGTCTACATCGTGCAGGAGAAGCAATCGTGATCCCGTTCGTCGATCTCAAGTCCCAATACCTGTCGATCAAGCCCGAAGTGGATGCCGCGATCCAGGGCATCCTCGACACCTGTGCCTTCACCCTCGGCCCCGAGGTGGTGGCTTTCGAGAAGGAATTCGCGGCCTACAGCGGCGCTGAAATCGGCGTGGCCGTCAACACCGGCACCAGCGCCCTGCACCTCGCGCTGCTGGCGGCCGGCGTCGGCCGCGGCAACGAGGTCATCACGGTGCCGTTCACGTTCGTCGCCACCGTCTCGGCCATCGACTACACCGGCGCCACGCCGGTGTTCGTCGACATCGACCCGGGCACCTACACGATGGACGTGACGCAGCTCGAGGCCGCCATCACCGACAAGACCAAGGCCATCATCCCGGTCAGCCTGTACGGCCAGCCGGCCGACATGGGCCCGCTGCTCGAGATCGCGAAGCGGCATGGCCTGGTGGTGATCGAGGACGCCTGCCAGGCGCACGGCGCGGAATACCATGGCAAGCGCTCGGGCAGCCTGGCCGACATGACCTGCTTCAGCTTCTACCCCGGCAAGAACCTGGGCGCCTACGGCGAAGGCGGCATGGTCGTCACCGACAACCCCGACTACGCCCGCACCATCCGCATGCTGCGCGACTGGGGCGCCGAGAAGAAGTACCACCATGTCCTCAAGGGCTACAACTTCCGCATGGAGGGGATGCAGGGCGCCGTCCTGCGCGTGAAGCTGCGCTACCTCGAGGGGTGGACCAAGGGCCGTCGCACCGCGGCCGCGCACTACGATCGGCTCTTCGAAGGCACGAGCATCGTCGCTCCCAAGGCCGCGTCGTATTCCCGGCACGTTTATCACATCTACGCGATCCGCACGAAGCATCGACAGGCGTGGCAGGAAGCGTTGCTGGCCCAGGGCATCCAGACGGGCATCCACTATCCGACGCCGGTGCACCTGCTTCCGGCGTTTGCCGAACTCGGCTACAAGGCTGGCGACTTCCCGCACGCCGAGCAAGCCGCCAACGAGGTGTTGTCGCTGCCGATGTTCCCGGAACTGACGGCGGCCCAGTGCGAGGAGGTGGCCCATGCCGTGGTGAACCTGGCGGGGGGCGAGATCGCGGCGTCGACCTCGGCGAATGCGCTTTGAGGCAAGCGATCCGTGTCGACGGCTGAAGCGCCGGCTGCGCGCCCGGCGGCGACGCCGCTGCTCGTGTTTCCGTTCAACGGCAACGCGCTGGAGGCCATCGACTGCCTCGGGGACGCGTTCGCGCTCGTCGCCTTCATCGACGACACGCCTGGCAAGCAAGGCGTGGGTCCGCTCTTGGTACCCGTGCTCGCGCGCGAGGCGCTGCTGCGCTGGCCCCAAGCGAAGGTACTTGCGGTGCCGGGCAGCGCCCCCACCTCCCTCGGTCGCCGCGCGGCGATCGAGTCGCTGCAAGTGCCGGCCGATCGCCTCGCGACGGTGGTGCATCCGATGGCACGCGTGTCGCCGCTGGCGAGCATCGGCCGCAACGTCCTCATCATGGCGGGCGCGGTCGTCACCAGCAACGCCGTGATCGGCGACCATGTGTGCATCCTGCCGAACACGGTGATCCACCACGACGTGACGATCGGCGACTGGACACTGATCGGCTCGAACGTGACGATCGCCGGCGGTACCCGGATCGGTGAGAACTGCTATGTGGGCAGTGCATCGAGCGTCATGAACGGGCTGCAGATCGGCGACCGCTCGCTGATCGGGATGGGCAGCAATGTCATCCGCAGCTGCGCCGCGGACGCGCGGCTGGCAGGCAACCCCGCTCGCGCGCTGGGCTGATCCGGCGCCCGCCAGCGCACGCGCGCGACGGGCTGCTCCCTCGCCGCCTAGTTCGGCGAGAAGATCACGTCCACGTAGTAGTTGGAGCCGAGCCAGGTCGCGTTGGGGAATCCCCTGGACGACTGGTACAGGTAGATCCCGTTGCCGCCGTTGACGCCGTCCTTCAGCGCATGCAGCGGTGCGTTGTCGACCCCCGCCGTCGAGAAGCCGTTGTTGTCACCGGCGTAGTGGCCGAGCGGCGCATAGTACGAAACGACATACACCGTGTTGGCGGCTATCTGGATCGGACTTGCGAAGCTCATGGTCTGCCAACCCGATGCGGTTTCACCGGAGAAGGTGACCGAACCCAGCAGCGTGCCCGACAGGGACCACAGCGCGCCGATGTGCGTGCCGGTGTTGCCTGCCCCCTTGTAGAAGCGCACGCCGCTGACCAGACCCTTTACGTCCGACGTGAACTTCATGCCCAGGTTGACCGCGCCCGAGTCGTCGATGGACGTGCTGCCCGGGACGACGGACGCCGGCCAGAGGCTGCAGGGACACGCCTGCGATTTGACGGTGACGGTGTTGCCGGCACTCGGCGTCTCCACATTGGCGCTGTCGTCGGCGGCGCGCGACTTGATCGTGACGGTCGCCGCGCCCACAGGCAGCCAGCTGTAGCTCCAGGTACCACGCCCGGTTGCCGGATGCCAGGTGACGCCGCCGTCGACCGAGACCTCGATGCCGCCGACCACGCCGCCGCCCGAGTCGGTGGCCGTGCCCGAGATCGTGACCGCCGTCCCTGCCGTGACCGTGGCTCCGGCCGCTGGCGACACGATGGTCGAGGCGGGTGCGACGCTGTCGGCGGTGGCCGTCGCCGGCAACAGGCCGGCCATCAGCGTGGCCGGTTGGGCGTTCATGTCGGCCAAAATGTTCACGGTGGCTTGCTGCATGCTCGGATCCGGCGCCGCGTTGCCGCGGTCGTGATTCGAGTCCAGGCCCCAGGCCCACTGGATGGTGCCGGCACCGAAGACACGGGCGCCGCTCGCGTGCTTGTACAGCGTGAGGTAGTGCGTGAGCGTTCCCTGGGCGTAGTTGGTGCCGTAGTCCTGCAACACGCCGATCGACGAGATCGTCGTCGACGAATTGCGCACCAGGCCGACCGGACGGACGCCGTTGTCAGCATCCGTGTCCCATTCGTAGCCGAGCGTTCCCACCGGCAGCGATGCCACCCCGCCAGGCGCCTGGTTGGCCAGCGCGGTATTGCGCCACAAGCGCATCTTGCCGTCGGCAGCCGGCACGGTGATCGCGTATTCGACGCCGGTGTCGTTGTTCATGAACAGCGTGCCAGTCAGCTGGTTCTCCGGACGGTTGCCATCGGCCGGAGGCGAGAAGCGCGGATCGCGCCAGGTGCCGGTCCAGACGGCGGTCGGATCGATCTTCGCGTTCGCCGTCGTCTCCTTGTAGGCGACCAGCGTCCGATAGGGCGTGGCGCTGCCGTCGATGCTGTTTTCCCAACGCGTCTTCCAGAAGACCTCGTTGCCACTGAAGAACGCCAGGTTGACGCCGGCGGCTCGGGCGGCCTCGACGTTGGCGCGCTGCGCCGCCGACCAGTATTCGTCGTGGCCGACGGACAGGAAGGTCGGATGGCGCAGGATCAGCGAGCCGGAGCGATCGGCATCGATGCCGCTGAAATAGCTCACGTCGTAGCCGTTGGACTCGAGGAACCGCACCATCGGGTACTCGGCGTTGAAGACCCAGTCCTGGCCGCTGGCGGTGTTGCGTGTCGTGAACGGGCGGTTGTAGCTGACCTTGTAGGCGCGGCCGGCCGGGTTGCCGACATACAGGCTGTTGCCACCGTATTCGTTGTAGGCCTGCCAGGTGGTGTCCGAGGTCTGGAACAGCAGCTTGGACGTGCTCGAGTCGTCGCGCACCACGAAAAAGATGTGGCTCGCTCCGCCGGTGTCGGCGCGAACGACCTTCGCGAAGTAGATGCCGGAAACAGCGTTGGCCGGTACCGTCCAGGAGCCCGAAACGGCCCAGTTGCCGCAGTCGAGCAGGCCCGTGGATGCATCGCTGATGCAACTCGGTTGCACCTGCGGCAGCGTGGCCGACGGCGTGACGGTGGCCACCTTGCGCGCGCCATTGCCGCCGTAATACCCCATGCGGTAGATGTCGAAGCGATAGTTGGTGGCGGTGGTGTTGACCTTGAAGGTGATCGGATTGCCCTTGTTCACGCTGATCTGGGTGCCGAACCCGAGGATCGTCGTGTCCCCCGCCCCGCTCACGTCCCAGTCCGTCGACGGATTGCCGGGCAGGCAGTTCTCGGCGACGATCGCGTTCGCCGGCGTGGTGCACGCCGACGCCGCAGCGGCGGTGGTGAAGCTCCACGACACCGTGCTCGCCATTGCAGTGCCGGTGGCGTCCTTGATTCGCGGATCGGTCGACCCGCCCAGGAGCAGGACGTTGAACGTCGACCCCGCTGGCAAGGCGAAGGACGGCGTGAACGTGGCCGTGCGGGTGGTGCCGTTGTAGGCCACCGTGCCGCCGATGGGCGCGCCGAGCGACGTCGTCATCGACATCGTGGTCGCGGTCACGGTCGAGGGATCGATCGCCTCGCTGAAGGTGGCCGTGATGGACGACACCGCCCCTTCGGAAGTGGCATTGCTGCCAGGGGAGGTCGCCAGCACGGTCGGGGCCGTGTTGTTGTCGTTGCTCTTCGTGAACACCGGCTCGACCCAGTAGTTGGACGAGTTCCAGGTCGAGGACGGGAACGAGCTGGCGCCATACGAGTACAGGCCGTTGCCGCCCGACACCCCGTCCTTCAACAGGTGCAGCGGTGGGTTGTCGACGCCCGACGATGCAAAGAATCCGTTGTTGGCCGAGTAGTTGCCGGTCGGCGTGAAGTACGACGCGACATAGACGGTATTGGCGGCGATGGCCACCGGGGTGGCGAAGTTCACCTGTTGCCAGCCGCTGGCGGTTTCGCCGGAGAACGTGGCACTCCCCAGCAGGCTGCCGGAGTTCGTCCACACGTGGCCCAGGTGGACGCCGGTATTGGTCGTGCCCTTGTAGAAGCGGATCCCGGAGACGAAGCCGGCGACGTCCGCGGTGAAGCGCACGCCGAGCTCAACCGCCTGCGGATCGGCGACCGACACCGTGCCGGGCTGGGCCGTCGGGCCGAAGACGTCGCAGGGGCAGGTCAGCGCCGCGCCGGTGGTGAACGACCAGGTCTTGTTGGCCACCAGCGCGTTGCCGGCCGCGTCCTTGACGCGGGGATCCGTCGCGCCGCCATGCACGACGACCGTGTAAACCGCCTGCGCGGCGAGCGGCGTGGTGGGCGTCACGATCGCCGAGCGGCTGCCGGCGTCGTAGGTGATCGTCGCGGGCACCAGCGCATTGCTGGAATCGCGCAGTTCGACGGTGCTTGCGCCGATGGAGGCCGCGTTCATCGCTTCGCTGAACGTCGCGGCGACCGGCGCGCTGGTGCTGACGCCGGTCGCGCTCGCGGCCGGGGTCGTGGAACTGACTGTCGGCGCCGCCGTGTCGACGCCGTAGGTGGCGACGTACGTCCCGGAAACGGCGGGGAAGAACGCGTATTCGACGCCCTTGACGCCCGACCACGCATAGGTCACGGCGCTTCCCGCGCGCGTGAGGCCGGTCAGCACGCCGGCGGCGGTGCGGGTGGGCACCATGGCATTGAGCCCGACGGCCGTGAGGTCTGCCGACACTGTGAACGTGAGCGAAGTGCCATTCCACGATTGCGAAGAGAACGACGAGGCGTTGCGTCCGTCCAGCCAGGTCAGCATCTGCCGGGACGACACGACCGGCACGCCATGGGCCTTGGCCGAGTTGACCGTGGCGGTGGCCTCGACGGAGTCGACGGCGTCGGTGTGGGCGTTGATGGTGTAGACGCCGTAGTAGCCCAGCGGCCCGGTGGCGCGGTCCAGCAGGGTGTCGACGGTATAGGGGTAGACCTGTCCCGATTCGTCCGTCATCTGGGACGCCGCCATGTAGACGTCGACGTAGGTGCCGTCCAGCCTGGCGAAGCGCATCGGCATCGCCGATCCCGTGAAGACGCCCGGGACATTGTTGACCCAGCTCGGCGGCCAGTAGTAATACGACGTGTCGAGCCGGATGCCGTTGCCCAGTTCGACTTCTGCGCCCGTGGACCAGTCGCTCCAGACGATGCAGTGATGCCGCTCCGTGACCGGAGACGGCAGGCTGACGAACTTCGACTTCCAGTCGGCGAGCTGCGACGAATAGATCGACGCCAGCGACGCCGGCGTGAAGTCGAGGCAGTTGGTGTTGATGTGCAGGCTGACCTCGAAGCCCTGCGCGGTGTAGGAGGCCGCCTGCGCGTCGGTCAGGGGGGTGCCGGTGAACACGTAGGAGGTGCCGCGAATGCACTCCCAGTTGGCCACCGAGCATCCCGCGGGGCTTGCCGCGATGAACTGGTCGAAACGTCCGCCGGTGCCGCCGTTGGCATGATCGTCGCCGGTCATGACGATGGCCGCCTTCTTGGCATTGGGCAGGTACCAGAACCTGGGCAGCGGCTTCGCGTCCATGAGCTGGATCAGGTTGACCAGCAGCCGCTGTTGCTCGTCCGCCTGGGGGATCGCGATCCTGGCCGGATCGACCCAATCGACCTGCAGGTCGCCCGCGGCCGCGCCGTAGAACTTGTCGTCCGATCGGATCGGCGCCGAACCGTCGCGCTCCTGGGCCGCCCAAGCGGGGTTGCCTTGACGTGTATAGACGACCGAGGTCGCCAGGTCGAACGCGAATGCGGCGGCCTTGCCCAGGCCCGCGGCGTTGAGCGTGACCGCCGGATTGCCCGTCGACGACGTCGCCGTGCTGTAAAGGGTCGCCAGGCGCGTGGCGCCGTTCGTGGAAAACACCTTGGCCGCGCTGTGGAACTGCATCGTGTCGCCGACGATGCCGTTGCCGGGCAAGCTGGTGGTATCGACCTGCAGATAGCCGCTGGCCAGGCTCGTGCCGGACGCCGTGATGCCAAGCACGCTCGCAAGCGAGGCATCGGGCGCCATCACGATGAGGTTGCCGCCTGCGTTCACCCAATTGGTCAGCAGCGTGACCTGTGCGGATGGCACCGTCATCTGCGCCACGATGACCACGTCGTAGCCCGCCAGTACCGTCGACGTGAGTGCCGACACATCGGCGACGGCGAATTCGTTGAGACCTTCGGTGCGGAGGATCTCCGCGTAGTAGGCGGAGAACGTGGACGTGCCGGATGTCACGACCAGGATCGGCCCTCCCGGTCCCTGGCTCGGATTTCGAGCGGCTGCCGCCATGAGCGGCATCGCGAGTGCCAGGAGGAATGCCAGCGCCGCGAGGAGCAGCCAGGTCAGCCGAATCGACCGGCGCATTGGATCGTGCAACATCTTCGTTCCTCTGTTTTTTTGTCCGCCCGTACCGACTTTCGGAAAACGGCGGGAGCCCCTTTTCAGGATCGGCGATGTCAGCGGCTCGCCTGGCGCGAAACCGTGACCGCCAGCACGCCGCTGTGCCCGTCGCCATACAGCAATTCACTTCGGTCGCGAACACCGAACGCCAGTGCGTTGACGGCCCCCGCAGATGTTCCGGACTCGGACATGACCGTGCGTGACGCCAGGTCGAACAGCTTGACCTTGCCGTCCCTGCTGCCCGCCGCCAGCGTGCGACCGTCGTTGCTGAACGCCAGGCTCAACACCGAAGGGCCGCTGTCCTCGAGCGTGGCGGAGCCCTGCCCGGCGCCGACCTGCCAGACCACGACCTTGCCGTCGTCGCCGGCGCTGGCCAGCGTGCGGCCGTCCGGGCTGAAGGCGACGGCATTGACTTCGCCCGAGTGGCCGCGCAGATTGGCCACCTGCTGACCGGTGGCCGCATTCCACACCAGCACGCGCGAATTCGCGTCGCCGCCGGCCACCCACTGCCCGTCGGGACTCACGCTGACCGAGTTAACGAAGTCGGTGGCGCCGCGCAACACGCGCTTCAACTGGCCGGTGCTGGCGTTCCAGAGCATCACGCGGGTGTCGTCACCGGAGGTGGCGATCGCGGCGCCGTCGGCACTGGCGCTGACGGATCGCAGCGGATGCTCATGTCCGTGCAGTGTCCACGCAGCGGCGCCGGTCTCGACGTTCCAGACGCGGACGGCGCTGTCGCGGTCGACACTCACCAGGTAGCGCCCTTCCGACGTGAACACCAGTCCGGCCGCGACGCGGTCACCCTGCCCGGTCAATTGCCTGGATTCGGTGCGATTGGTCGCATCGAGCAACGTGACTCGGCCATCGGAATTCGCGACGGCAACCGACTTTCCGTCGGGCGACGCCACGATGGCCGTGACGCCGACGCGCTTGTACGGTGCCGCATGCCGCGCCGCCGCCTGCGTCGTGGTGGCTGCAGCAGGCTCCCCGGGTGGGGCAATGTCGTCCGATCCGCCGCCACATGCCGTGAGCGCTCCAAGAGCGATCACGAGCGTGACCCCTCCGCTGAGGCTCGAGATGCGCCTCGCCGAAAACTCCATGGCAATCTCCTCGCCGTGACCCTCTTTTGTTTTCCGCCTTGCCCTGCAAGCAGCGGGTCGCTTTCAGAAAATTGTAAGGAATTGCTGTTGAATTCCCATCCCTAGCTGTCGCGTTTGGCTTGCGGCGGCCTGTCTACTCGCCGTAGCCATAACCGTAGCCGTAGCCTTCGCCGCGCGAGCCGTCCCCCGATTTGTTCAGCACCGACATGACGATCGGGCACTGTTCAAGCGCGGCAAATGCCTGCTGGACGACGTGACGCGGCGTGCGCCCGGCCTCCACCAGCACGACGACCTGTCCCAGATGCGCGGCGAGCACCCTCGCCTGGTTGGTCATCAGCAAGGGGGGCGCGTCGAAGATGACGATCTGGCGCGGGTTGTCGTGCGCGAGGCGATGCAGCAGCTTGTCCATGGCGCTGCTCGCCAGCAGTTCCGTCGAGAGATGCTGCCGGTATCCGGCGCGCAGCAACGACAGCTTGGGCACGTTCGTCCGCTGAACCACGTCGTCGAGAGCGAGGTCGGGATCGGACAGGAGGTCCAGCAAGCCCGCTCCGGGTCCGGCGCCCAGGCGCGCCATCGCGTCCTGGCGGAGGACGTCGGCATCGACGAGGAGAACGGACAGATCGATCTCGGTGGCGATGCTCATGGCCAGGTTGATGGAGAAGAAGGTCTTGCCCTCGCCCGGCACCGCGCTGGTCACCATGATCAGCGGCAGCCGCTCCGCCGCCGCGTTCTTGCTGCGCGCGTTCTTCAGCAGGGGGCGCTTGATGCTGCGCAGTTCCTCCGCCTGTACCGACCGGGTGTCGGTGGGCACGAGCTGGCCGGCGCGTTGCAACCCCTCGATGTCGAGCACGATATCGACGCGCGATGTCTCGTGGACAGGGACGGTTGGTGCCGACGGCAGGGCCATGATCCGCGGCGCCTCGGCCAGGCCGGCAGGACGCGTCGTCGCCACGCCTTCGGGTCGCGCGCCGCCACCGGAGCCGTCGACG
>JACMOG010000111.1 GCA_014378125.1 Vitreoscilla sp.
GGACGCCCGTTCGCTGAACACCACAATGCAGCCGACTGAACGTACGTTCCTGGGACGTTGCTTCGCGGCGACGCTCGGCAAAGGCGGCGTAAGCGCCCCCGGTCGCCTTCAGCCGCACGTCCCCACGTACCCGCACGACGTGCAGAAGTCGCACCCGTCCTTGTGGATCATCGTGGCGTTGCCGCACTCGGGGCAGGGCTTGCCGGCCTGCGGGGCGAGCTGGCCGACGGCGCGCGGCGCGGGCGGCTCCAGCAGGCCGGTGGCGTCCAGCGGGAACCCTTCCTCGTCGAGCACGCCCAGCATCGCGTAGCGGTGGATCATCAGGCGGGCCACGTAGGCGATCGTCGACGGCCACACCTGCTGGCGCTTCTGGCCGGGCAGCGGCGCCATGAAGTGGCCCAGCGGCTCGCCGACATTGAGCAGCTTGCGCAGCTTCATGCCGATCCAGGCGGGGTCGATCACGCGCATGTCCAGCGACAGCAGGCGCGCGAGTCCGTCGAGGGCGCGCGGGTAGTTTCCGGAGAAGCCCACCGCGCACGGGCGCGTGACGAGCGTGGGCGCGGCGCCCGCGGGCGCGATGGCGCTGGCGGGCGAGCGCAGCGTGGCCTCCTTCATCGTGAGCGTGAAGGTCTCGCCGGTGGCGGGATTGTCGACGTCCACGGCCCAGGCCAGGGTGCCGGCGGTGCCGGTGCGCGGCTCCTCGCGGCTGAACATGGCATCGAGCATCGGCGCGGGCCCGCCGTCGGTCAGCGCGCCCAGCTGCTCGCAGCGCCAGCGGATCACCGCGGCGGTGGCCGCGACGACACCCGGGAACAGGCGCGACTCGCCGGTGGGCGGAAATGGCATGTCGAACGCGCGCTCCTCGGCCACGGTGGCGAGCACGTCGAGCTTGAGCCTGAGCCATTGCGGGTCGTTGACGCGCATGTCCATCGACAGCGTCTTGGCCAGCGCGCCGAGGCCGCGTGGCTGCTCGGCGCCGTTGACCCACACCTCGAACGGCACGTTCTGCGCGAACAGGCCGAAGCCCGGGCCGGCCTGCGCCGGCATTTCGCCGACGAACAGCGCGAACTCGCCGTGCGGGTGGCGGATCATGTACGTCCACGCGGGGTTGCCGCCGTTCATCTCGGGACGGCCGGGCCAGCGCAGCGAGCTCATCACCGCGGTGGATGGGCGGTCGAGCGTCAGGCGCTGGTCGGCGAGCCGGCCGGCGCCGTCGGCCGAGGCCACCAGCGGCTGCGGCGTCTCGGCGGTGGCCGCGTTGGGCAGCGGCTCGGGCGCCGAAACGGGAGGCGTCGCGGGCGTCGTGCTCAGCACCGAGCCCAGGATCGCGTTGGGGCGATAGGTGGCCAGGCCCTTCAGTCCCGCCTTCCAGGCGAAACGGTACAGACCCTCGAAGTCGGCGAACGGATAGTCGACGGGCACGTTCACCGTCTTGCTGATGGCCGTATCCACGAAAGGCGCCACGGTGGCCACCATCGCGGCGTGGCTCTCGGCGCTCATCTCCAGCGCGGTGACGAAGGCGTCGGTGAGCGGCACGTCGACGCCCTTCAGGTGGCGATAGAGGCGCCACGCGTGGTCCTCGACCGCGTACTCCTTCACGCCGCCATCGGGCATGCGCTTCTTGCGCGTGTACGACCACGAGAACGGCGGCTCGATGCCGTTGCTCGCGTTGTCGGCGAACGCCAGGCTGATGGTGCCGGTGGGCGCGATCGACAGCAGGTGCGAGTTGCGCAGGCCCTGCGCGCGCACCTTGTCCTTCAACGCGGGCGGCAGGCGCGAGGCAAACGTACCGCGCGACAGGTACAGGTCGGCGTTGAACAGCGGGAA
>JACMOG010000112.1 GCA_014378125.1 Vitreoscilla sp.
ACATCGTGTTCCTGGACATCCGCGTGCCCGGCCGCACGGGGCTGGTGGCCGCCGAGGCCATCGTCGAGGTGTGGACGGGCCCCGCAACCACCCTGCCGTTGATCGTGTTCGTCACCGCCTACGACCAGTACGCGATCCAGGCCTTCGAGCGCGCCGCGGTGGACTACCTGCAGAAGCCCGTCGCGCCCGCGCGCCTGGCCGCCTGCTGCGCGCGCCTCAAGGAAATGCTGGCGCTGCGCGAGGCGGCGCAACGCCCCGGAGCCGCGACCCCGGCCGACGACGACGCGGCGCTGCTGGCACGCCTGCGCGCGCTGCTGGGCGATTCGTCCGCGGCCGCGCGGCCGGAGGCGCCGCTGACGCTGCTGCAGGCCGGCGTCGGCGCGACGCTGCACATGATTCCCGTGGACGAGGTGATCTACCTGGAGGCCGCCGACAAGTACATCCGCGTGGTGACGGCCACCGGCGAGGCGCTGATCCGCACGTCGCTGCGCGAGCTGCTGCCGCGCCTGCCCGCCGAGCAGTTCTGGCAGATCCACCGTGGCACCGTGGTGCGCGCCGACGCGATCGCCACGGCCACCCGCGACGACTCGGGCAAGGTGTTCCTTACTTTGCGCCAGCGACCAGAACGACTGGTGGCAAGCCGTCTCCACTCCCATCTGTTTCGCGGGATGTGACCTTCACGACCCCCGTCGTGGCCTGGCCGCGCATCGCCTTGTCCCATTGCTGCAGGCGCTCGGGGCTGACGTCGAAGCGCTGGCCGAACAGCAGCGGCCCCTGGCGCGCCATCATCGTGGCCACGCGCGCCGCGGACGGGTCGCCCGCATCCGCCGCGGCCGACAGCTGGGCATAGGCCTGCGGCCACTGCTGCGCCTCGTAGGCCTCCATGGCCACGCGAAAACGTCCTTGCGGCAGGTCCCCGTGGCGGCCCGGGCCGGCGCCGGTGAGCGCGATGCAGGCGGCCACGATGGCAGTGGCGCCGATCAGCACCTGTGCGCCGGTGTCGATCCAGCGGGCCGTCGTACTCATCGTCATCGCGTTCTGCATGGTGCTCTCCTGCGCTCCAACCGGGGCCGATCGACCTTCCGACCTGCCGGGGCGCGAGTATGGAAAACCGGCGCCCGTCGAGCTATCCCTCTTGAGAGGGGGCCGCCGCGCCCACCACTAGAATCAGCCGCGACATGAACACGCCCAAGCCCCCCACCGCTGCCGTGCCGGCCGACGACGCCGTCAAGCCCGCCAATTTCCTGCGCAACGTCATCGAGCGCGACCTGGAGGCGGGCACGTACGCGCATCGACAGTGGGGCGGCAGCCCCGGCGACGCGGCGCACCACGCCACTGGCACCCCCGACGCGGCGCGCGTGCGCCTGCGCTTCCCGCCCCAGCCCAACGGCTACCTGCACATCGGCCATGCCAAGAGCATCTGCCTCAATTTCGGCCTGGCGCGCGACTACGGCGGCGTGTGCCACCTGCGCTTCGACGACACCAATCCCGAGAAGGAAGAGCAGGAGTACGTCGACGGCATCAAGGAGAACGTGCGCTGGCTGGGCTTCGACTGGCAGACCACGTTCGGCGACAACCTGTTCTACGCCAGCGACGACTTCGAGTTCATGTACCGCGCCGCCGAGGCGCTGGCGCAGGCCGGCCTGGCCTACGTCGACGAGCAGTCGGCCGACCAGATCCGCACCAACCGCGGCGACTTCAACACGCCGGGCACCGACAGCCCGTTCCGCAACCGCACGCCCGACGAGAACGTGGCGCGGCTGCGCGAGATGCGCGACGGCAAGCACCCCGACGGCGCCATGATCCTTCGCGCGAAGATCGACATGGCGAGCCCCAACATCAACCTGCGCGATCCGGCGCTGTACCGCATCCGCCGCGCGCACCACCACAACACGGGCGACCGCTGGTGCATCTACCCGATGTACACGTTCGCGCATCCGATCGAGGACGCGCTCGAACGCATCACGCACAGCATCTGCACGCTCGAGTTCGAGGACCAGCGCCCGTTCTACGACTGGCTGCTGGAGCGCCTGGTCGTCCTGGGCCTGCTCTCCCACCCGCTGTCTAACCAATACGAATTCGCGCGCCTGAACCTCACCTACGTGGTCACCAGCAAGCGCAAGCTGCGCCAGCTGGTGGAAGAGAAGCACGTGAGCGGTTGGGACGATCCGCGCATGCCCACGCTCGTCGGCATGCGCCGGCGCGGCTACACCGCCGGCGCACTGCAGCTGCTGGCCGAGCGCACCGGCGCCACCAAGAACAACACGTGGATCGACTACGCGTGGCTCGACATCGCGCTGCGCGACGACCTCGAGGCCAAGGCCGCCCGCGCGATGGCGGGGCTCGGTCCGATCCCGCTCAAGCTCACCAACTGGGCCGACGTGTTCGGCGTCGCGGCCACCGAGCCGTGCAGCGCGCCCGCGCATCCGCACCACCCCGAGATGGGCCAGCGCGCATTCGTCCTCGGGCCGCAGGTCTGGATCGAGCGCGACGATTTCCTGGAAGTGCAGACCAAGGGCTACCAGCGCCTGTTCCCGGGCAACAAGGTGCGCCTGAAGTACGGCGTCAGCGAGGAGTGCACGGGCTGCGAGAAGGACGGCGACGGCAACGTCACGGCCGTGCTCGCCACGGTGGTTCCCGACACGAAGAGCGGCACGCCGGGCGCCGACCTGGTCAAGGTGAAGGGCACCATCACGTGGGTCTCGGCGCACGACGGCGTGCCCGTCACGCTGAACCTGTACGACCGCCTGTTCGCGGTGGCTCAGCCGGGCTCGGCCGACTCGCTCACGGCCGAGCTCAATCCGAACAGCATCCGCGTGGCGAAGGGCTTCGTCGAGCCCTCCGTGGGCCGCCTGCCGGCGGAGACGCGCGTGCAGTTCGAGCGCCACGGCTACTTCGTCACCGACCGGGTGGACCACCAGCTCGACCAGCCCGTGCTCAACCGGGTGACCACGCTCAAGGACAGCTGGGGCAAGTAGGCGCCGGCCAACCTGGCCCTTGATTTGGATCACGACGTCCCTAACTGAGGTGCAAGGGCGGCACGTTCGCCGCCCATTGCCTGACCTCAAGGAGTCGTGATGGCTGCCGCCGCGCTGAAGAACCGCATCGAGAACCTGATCGCCATGGCGCAGCTGCTGGAGCGCGTGGATGCGAATCCCACCATCGTGGGCGCGGAGCAGTATCGCCACCTGGTCAGCACGGTCACCGGCCTGCTGGCCGAGGACGGCATGCCCGACGACGCGTTGCGCGCGGTGATGCGCGCCTGCCCGGCCTCGGCCGTGCTCTACGAGAACATGCACTACGACCGCTCGGGGCTGTCGCAGTCGCCTCTGGATGCGGCCGTGGCCTCGGAGATCGCGGCCGCCGAACTCATCGCCGGATTGCGTGCGCGCCCGCACTGACGTGCCGAGTTGACGTTTCCTGGCAACAACGGCCCGTCCGCGTCGCTCACGCGACAGACGCGCAGCTAGCGCTCCCTCACATTCGAGCCGGCAATAGCCGGCTCGAGTCGTTTCATGGGCCCGACTCCCCGATCCGGCGCACCCGCTCCAGATGCATCTGTCATCAACGCACAACATTTCGGCCGTACTCCCGCCGGATCGTGCACTTGTTGGCGCAGATGGCATGCCTGCGGTGAATAGCGCGACTAGACTTCGTCCATCGGAAAAAAATCGAGTACCGGAGACAAACCAAAATGGCATTCCTGAACAAGAACACCACCCTCGCCCTCGCGGCCCTGATCGCCTGCGGCAGCGCCGCCGCCACCGAGGACTACGACCTGCGCTACGCGCCGGGCTACGGCGCCGCCGACATGTCGGCCCCCTTCGAAGGCGGCTGGGTCTTCCAGGCCCACGGCTACTTCTACAGCGGCAACATCCGGAACACGACCGTGGCAGCACCGGTCGACCTGTCACCCTTCCTCCCCGGCATCCCGCCCGGCGGCGTCACCGGACAAGCTACTGTCCACACCAACTCGCAGCAGAACGTGTACGGCCTGCTGCCGCGCCTGAGCTACATGAGCAGCGTCAAGTTCCTGGGCGCCACGCTCGGCGGCACCGCGCTGCTGCCGCTGCTCAACAAGACCAGCAACATCAGCGTCACCGGCGTCTCCGCCACGCTGGGCGGCCCTGCCCTGGGCCTCATTCCCGCGTCGGTACAGCCCACCCTGTTGGGCGCGGTCGAGGGCGGCGCCACCTTGAAGGGCAACGCCCTGGCCGCGGGCAACTCAAACAAGACGTTCAACGTCGGCGACCTGGAGCTTTCCCCGATCCTGCGCTGGAGCACCGAGGCCACCCAGACGCTGTTCATTCTGACCGCCGTGGCACCCACGGGCGACTACGACGTGCGCAACGCCGCCAACCCGAGCGCCGGCGCCTTCTGGACGATCCGTCCCGCGGTGCAGTTCTCGTATATCGGCGACGGCTGGGACTTCGGCAGCCGCGTGGCCTACTCGTACAACACGATGAACACGGCCACCAAGTACAAGAGCGGCGGCTACGTCAACGTCGACCTGTCGGCCATGAAATCGGTGAGCGACTCCACCCGCGTGGGCCTGTCCGGCTACGCCGTCGACCAGCTCGTCAAGGACAAGTCCAGCTTGACCCAAGACACCTGCGTCGCCAAGTGGGGCGTCGACGAGTGCGGGGTCATCGAGGCCCGCGAAGCCCCCACGCTCGGCCAGAAGGGCCGCGTGTTCGGCGTTGGCCCGGAAGTGGCCTACATCCACGGCGCCGGCGACTACCTGGTCGAAGCCCGCCTCATGAAGGAATTCGGCACGCAGACGCGTCCGAAGGGCTTCACGGCGTTCCTGACGATGTCCAAGCCGTTCTGATCGCCTGAGAAAACAGACCCGGGAACTTCGTGAAGGTTGCCCACGTGGCGGCCCTTCAGTGACCCGGGCGGCGAACCGAAGAAAAGGAAGCGACATCCCGTTCCACGGGATGGCGCGGTTCCCGCACGGCATGCCACGTCGCCGTGCCCCAGAGTGAGGGTAGGTAAATCATGATGATGCAAACGTTGCGCCGGCTCGCGTCGGCGCTGGTATTGGGCTGCGCCGTCTCCGGCGCCTGGGCTTCGGTCGATGTGTCCGGCGTCGCGCTGGACGAGTCCGTGACGGTCAACGGCGTGCCGTTGCACCTCAACGGCGCGGGCTACCGCAAGCGCGGCTACTTCAAGATCGACGTGACCGCGCTGTACCTGCAGCAGAAGGCCACCACGCTCGACGCCGCCGAGAACGCCCCGGGCGTCAAGCGCGTCCAGCTCACGATCCAGCAGGACGTCACCGGCTCGCAGGCCTCGCGCTACTTCCTGATCGACTTCGAGGCCTCCGCCACGCCGGCCGAGTTCGCAAAGCTGATCACCGAGGTCTCGCAGGTGGGCGACATCTACAGCTCGCTGCCCAAGATCAAGAAGGGTGACATCGTCACCATGGACTGGATCCCGGGCAAGGGCCTGCTGGCCACGCTCAACGGCAACGTGCTGACCGCGCACGGCGCGCCGTCGCCCTACATCAACAGCGAACTGCTGTCGAAGGTGATGATCCGCATGTACGTGGGCGGCAAGACGCCGGCCGAGCTGCACGACAACCTGCTGGGTGTGTCCACCAGCATGCGCGACAAGAAATAACAAAGGGGTCAGGCACCCGCCCGCTGCGCTGTCAGCCGGAGGGGAGCTGAATCTGGCGGGAGCCAGACCCCTCACCGAACATCGCCGTGCCGAGCGCCTCCGGGTCGTTGATCGGCCGCAGGCGGTCGTAGGCCTGTTGCGCTTCGGGATAGCGCCGGCGCAACAGGTTGAGCCATTGCTTGAGGCGCCCCGCGCGGTGCCGCGGCTCCACGCGCTCGCCCACGCGGCTCCAGAAGTCGGCGAGCAGCGGCAACAGGTCGGCCCACGGCAACGCGGGCGACGCGCCGTAGGCGTCGGGCGAATGCGGGCCGCCGGACGAGGCCTTGGCGAAGCCGTTGGCGTCGAGGCGCGCCTCGGTGGCATGCGCCGGAACGTCCAACGAGGCGGCCACGCCCGCGCGGCGCCGCGCGAGGATCGCCAGCGCCAGGCCCGGGTCGGCCACCATGCCGCGGCCCAGCATCAGGCTGTCGCAGCCGGTCACATGGAGACACCGTTCGGCGTCGCCGGGCGTCCAGATCTCGCCGTTGGCCACCACGGGAATGGACACCGCCTCGCGGATGGCCGGCACCCGCTCCCAGTGCGCCGGCGGGCGATAGCCGTCGGCCTTCGTGCGCGCGTGCACCACCAGCTCGCTCGCGCCCCCGTCCGCGAGCGCCTGCGCGCATTCGCGCGCGCGCGAGGCGTCGTCCACGCCCAGCCGCATCTTGGCCGACACCGGCAGCTCGGCCGGCACCGCGCGCCGCACCGCGTGCACGATGCGATGCAACAGCTCGGGATCCTGCAGCAGCGACGCGCCGCCACCGTGGCGATTGACCACCTTGGCCGGGCAGCCGAAGTTCAGGTCGATGCCGTCGGGACCGAGCGCGGCCAGCGCCGCCGCGTTGTCGGCCAGGCACTGCGGATCGGAGCCCAGCAGCTGCGGCCGCACCGGCACGCCGGCGAGCGTGCGGCCGCCCTGCAGCAGCTCGGGCACGATGCGGATGAATACCCGGTCGGGCATCAGCATGTCAGTGATGCGGATGAACTCCGACACGCAGCGGTCGATGCCGCCGGCGGCCGTGAGCACCTCGCGAAGCGGGTGGTCCAGCAGGCCTTCCATCGGGGCGAGCAGCAGTTGGCCCAAGTCAGGCCTCGGGCCAGTCGTCGATGGCCGCGGCCAGTCGCTCGTAGTCGGACTCGTCGTTGTAGACCTGCGCGGCCAGCCGCACGTGCGCCCGCCCGCGGATGGGCATCACCTGGGCCTCGATGCGGCGCTCGTGCAGCAGCCAGTCCTTCAGCGCATACGCGGCGGGCTCGCCCAACGACTGGATGCGCGCCGGCAGCGCCACGCTGGCCATGCAGCCCACCAGCGGCTCGGGCGTGTCGAACGGCTGGCCCCAGCGCGCGGCCAGCGTGTGCGCCATGCGCCAGACGAGGTCGTGGTTCCAGGCGCGCATCGCGTCCAGGCCCAGCACGTCGCGCATGAACGCGATGCCGTCGGGCGCGCACAGCACGGCCGACGGGTCGCGCGTGCCGGTCCAGTCGAACTCCTGCGCCAGGCCCACGTCGAGGCCCCACGAGATCACCGGCGGATGCAGCGCCGCGCGACGGCCCGGCGCCACCCACAGGAAGCCGCAGGCGCGCGGCGCGAACGCCCATTTGTGCAGGTTGCCCACGAACCAGTCGGCGCCCAGCGCGGGCACGTCCAGCGCGATCGCGCCGGGGGCGTGCGCGCCATCGACCAGCACCGGCACGCCGTGCGCGCGGCAGCGTTCCACCATGGCCGCCACCGGCAGGATCAACGCGGTCTCGGACGAGATGTGATCCAGCACCGCCAGGCGCGTGCGCGGCGTGAGCACGCGCTCCACCGCGTCGGCGCAGGCCTGGACGATGTCGCCCTGCACGGGAAACGGCGTGGCGGCGACGACGACCTTCGCGCCGGCGCCACGCGCCACGAATTCGGCCGCCTTGACGACCGCGCCGTAGGCTTGGTCCAGCACCACGATCTCGTCGCCGGGCTTCAGCGCGAGAGAGCGCAGCACCGCGTTGATGCCGGTGCTGGCGTTGTCGACGAAGACGATGTCGTCGCCGCGCGCGCCCACGAACTCGCCCACCGTGTCGGCCACGCGGCGCAGCAACGGCCGCGGCGCGCCGGCGTCGTCGGGCGCCAGGCGGATGAGCTCACGGAACAGGAACGCGGCCGGCTGCGCCTCGATGCGGCGCTGCCAGGCGTGTTGCGCCTCCAGCACCACGCGCGGCGTGGCGCCCACGGTGCCGTGGTTGAGATACGTGATGTCGGGATCCAGCCACCACTGGGCGAGAAGGGAGCGGCCGAAGGCGGGCACGGGGCGTCCAAAGGGCGGGGAAGCGACGATTGTCGCGCGCGGCGGCCCCGGCCGCCGGCGAGCCCGGCAAGCCCGGCTGACAGGCTCAGTGCAGGTCGGTCGGCTGCACCGCCGGCGACGCGTCCAGCTCCGCCCGGCCAGGTGTCACGTCGGCCGAGCAACCCGCGTCTATCATTCGCGCTTTGCAAATGATCCTGGAGATCTCGATGAGCTTCCGCCTGAGTTCCGCCCGCCTGGCCGCCGCGCTGGCCCTCGCCACCGGCTTCGCCACCGCCGCCCACGCCGACGACTCGGCCGCCCTCGCCGCCGCCGCCAAGGAGCCCGGCGCCGTCGTCACCCCCAGTGGCCTGGTGTTCAGGTCGCTGGTCGAAGGCAAGGGCGCGTCGCCGCGCGCCACCAGCACCGTCAAGGTCAACTACAAGGGCAGCTTCGTCGACGGCACGAAGTTCGACGCGTCGGCCGACCACGGCGGCGCGATCTCGTTCCCGCTCAACCGCGTGATCCCGTGCTGGACCGAAGGCGTGCAGAAGCTCAAGGTGGGCGGCAAGGCCAAGCTCACCTGCCCGTCGGCCATCGCCTACGGCCCGGCCGGCGCCGGCAGCGCCATTCCGCCCAACACCACGCTGGTGTTCGAGGTGGAACTGCTGGGCGTCAACTAAGACCGGCCCGGCGCCAGCCGCATCCGCTGGCGCATGCCGTCGACCACGGCATCGAGCGCGCTTTGGCTCGCCTCGGGCACCTGCCCGCGCACGATGTCGCGATAGTCATCGTGCGTGCAGTCGCCGGTGTCCACGCAGTGGAGCGCCGACTGCACCCCGCCGCGGCAGTCGCCCACCAGCTCGCAGCCGACGATCTCGGCGCCCAGCTCGTGCAGCTGGTGATCGGTGCCGTCGTCCGCGGAAGGAATGCCCGCGTCGACGAAGTCGGCGTTGCTCTGCAGCGCCTCGGCGGGGGCCCGGCGGTCGCCGGGGCGTAGCGCGGCGTCGATGTCGGCGCTCGAGGTGGCGCGGCCCGCGGGCGAGACGATGCCCCGCCCGTTGATGGGCACCAGCAGGTCCTTGCCGCCGCGCTGCTCCATGGCCACGTCGTACAGCGACTGCACGCTGGGGTACGTCTCGAGCACGCCCGCGCAACGCCTGGCGATGTCGTCCACGAGCGTGGCCGCGGCCTCGTAGACCGCGTCCTCGCCAACGTGCACCGGCGCGCCGCCCCGATGCCGCGCCACGTCGTTGCAGCGCTTCCACGCGAGCAGCGCGTAGAACTTGCCGCCCTCCTGCGGCCGGCTCATGGCCTGCTGGATGAAGTCGACGACGCTGGAGGCGTTCTCGAACTCGGCACGCATCTTGACGCTGCGGCCGCTCTGCTCGGTGCCCCGCGGCGTCGACGCCGTCGGATCGCCTCTGCCCGCAGTTGGCGACGCCACGTCCCCCGCGGCAACGGCGCTGGCGGCCAGGCTCGCCCGCGGCGGCAGGTGATGCACGCGGCGCGACAGGTGGACCAGCGCGACGCAGCCCGCCACGACGATGACGATCCCGGCCGCCGAGGACTTGTGGTTGCGAAGCCAGTGGAGGAATTCGGTGATGCTCATGCCAATGCTCCCGCACGCGCGTAGGCGTCCCGCGCGCAGCACGCGGCAAGCCATCGCGCAGCATGCGGAAATTCGCCGAGCTCGGCGTGGCGCAGCAACGGGAAGACGCCCGCCACGTTCAAGTCCGCCACGCAGAAGCTCGATCCAAGCAGCCATGGCTGACGAGCCAGCGCCGCGTCGAGACGACCCAACGAACGTCGCAGTTCGGCCAACGCCGCGGTCGCCTGCACAGGATCACGACGGTACTCCGGCAGCCAGAAAGAGTGCGAGGCCCAGCGTACGTAGGCAGGCTCGAGCGACGCCGCCCAGAAACTCCATTGCGCGGCCAGCGCCTCGCCTCGCGCGTCCAACGGCTCCAACGCGCTGGCCTTGCACGCGAGCCACAGGTTGATGGCGAGCGATTCGCTGAGCGCGAAGTCGTCATCCAGCAGGCAGGGAATCGTGGCGCCCGGATTGACCGACAGCAGTTCGGCATCGGTCGCGCAGGCATCGACCGCGACCGGGCGGTGCTCGTAAGGCAACCCGGTCTCCTCGAGCATCCACAGCGCCCTGAAGGCGCGCGAGCGGCTGGTGCCGAACAGGATCAGGGACATGCGGCGAGGCGTCAGGGTGATGGGTGGTGCGCCCATTCTCCCCGACTAGTCCGCCGCGCTACCCGGCGCCTCGCGCAGCTCGCGCGGCGTCGCGCCGAACCAGCGCCGCACGGTGCGGCTGAAGTTGGACGTGTCGACGTAGCCCAGCCGCGCGGCGATCTCCTCCACCGGCGCGGCGGTGTGCAGCAGCATCCACAGCGCGCGCTGCTTGCGCGCGGCGTCGAGCAGTTGCTGGAACGTGGCGCCGTCGTCGTGCAGCCGGCGGATGAGCGTGCGCGCCGAGATGCCGCAGCGCGCGGCCACGTCGGCCATGCGCGCGTAGGCGCCATCGTCCACGCTCGCCAGCACGCCGGCCACGCGCTGCGCCATGCTGGCGCCGGCCACCTCGGCCAGCGCCTCCTCGCATTCGCGGCACGCGCTCGCGTGCGCCTTCGCGTCGGCACCCAGGCACGGCAGCGCCAGGTCGCGCTGCGCGACGTGGAACGCGAACGCGGGCTGGTCGAAGCGCACCTCGGCCACGCCGAAACGCTGGTACTGCTCGCGCCATGCCGGCAGGGGCAACGGCAGGTCGATGCGCAGCGCTGGCGGCACCTGGCCCACCGCGGTCTCGATCATGCGCAGGATGGCGGCCAGCACGGTGTCGATGACGAAGGCACGCACCGGGCCCAGGCCGGTACGCTCGACGGCATGCATGGCGATGCCGTCGCGGGTATCCACGCACGTCCACGCCATCGCGTCGTTGCGCGTGGTTCCGTAACGCGCCAGGGTGAGCATGGCCTCGCGCAGGTCGCGGCTGGTGACCACTGCGTAGCCCAGCGCGCCGTGCGCCGACACGGGCGCGCCGCCGCCCAGGTCCAGGCCCAGCCACGGCCGTCGCGTGGCGGCCATCGCACCCTCGGCCAGGCGCACGATCGTGTCGCGGCCCAGACGCTTGTCGTCGGTGATGAGCGTGGCCCAGTCGAGGCCGGCGGCGGCCAGCACGCGGTCGCCATCCACGTCGGCGTGCTGAAGGAGCATGCGCAGCAGGCGTGCGTAGATCGGTGGCACGAGCGAGCCAGGTTGCGGCAGGGGCGGGGGGGCTTTGGTGGCGCGGGGCATGTTCCGGAGCGGTGCAGCCTGCTCAGTGTCTTCCCTTGATCGGGGCACCTGGAGGCAGGATTGACACTTTATGACGATTTGTTGGCAGTTGCATCGGTGTCTGCCCCTGACCGGGCCGCCCACACTGGCACCACCATGAGCCTTGCCACCACCTCCGATCCTTCCCTGTTCTACGTCGATCGCAAGCGTCACGCATGGGCCCTGTCGCTGCTCGTGCCGGCAATGGTCGGACTGGGACCGCTGCTGCACGCCGCGTGGCCGAGGACGGCGCTGCTGTGGCTGCCGGTGGTGTTCGTCTATTGCATGGCGCCCCTGATCGATTTCGCGCTGGGCGCCGATACCAGCAATCCGCCCGAAGGCGCCGTGCCACGCCTGGAGGCCGATCCGTACTACCGTCGAGTCACCTTCGCGCTGGTGCCCCTGCTGTGGGGCGCGTTCGTGTACGGCGCATGGTTTTGCATGCGCACTCCGCTCACCTGGGCCGGCCAGCTGGCCGTGGTGCTCACCACGGGCATGGTGGGCGGCTTCTGCATCAACCTGGGCCACGAGCTGGGCCACAAGAAGTCGACGCTGGAGCGCTGGCTCGCGAAGATCGTGCTCGCGCCCACGTTCTACGGCCACTTCACCATCGAGCACAACCGGGGCCACCATCGCGACGTGGCCACGTCCGCCGATCCCGCCTCGGCGCGCATGGGCGAAGGCATCTGGCGCTTTGCCCTGCGCGAGATGCCCGGCGCGTTCCGGCGCGCGTGGCAGCTGGAGCGCGCCCGCATGAGGGCGGACGGGCTGCCGTTCTGGTCGCTGCGCAACGAGCTGCTCCAGCCCGCGCTGATCACGATCGCCCTTTGGGCGGCGCTGGCCGCCTGGCTGGGCTGGCAGGTGCTCGTGTTCCTGCTGCTCGCATCGCTGTGGGCCAACTTCCAGCTCACTACCGCCAACTACATCGAGCATTACGGCTTGCTTCGTCGCGTGGGGCCCGACGGACGCGTGGAGCGTTGTGCGCCGCAGCACTCGTGGAACAGCAACCACCTGTTCTCGAACTGGGCCGTGTTCCACCTTCAGCGCCATTCCGACCACCATGCGCACCCGATGCGACGCTATCAGTCGTTGCGCCACTTCGACGACGTGCCGCAGCTGCCCAACGGCTACTTCGGCATGTTCACGATCGCGTATTTCCCGCCGCTCTGGTTTGCTCTGATGGACGCGCGCCTCGTGGCGGCCGTCCACTCGGATGCGACGCGCATCAACTTCCAACCGCGGCGTCGCGCCTCGCTGATGCGCCGGCATGGACTCGTCGATTCCCCGGATGCGAACGCCGGATCCGGCGCGCATGATTCCCGCAAAGAAGCCCCCGTTGGCTGACCACAAGAAAGAGACAGGCATGAACTTCGACTACATCGTGGTGGGTGGCGGCTCCGGTGGTTGCGTGCTGGCCGCGCGACTCAGCGAGGACCCGTCGGTGTCGGTGGCGCTGATCGAGGCCGGCCCCGCCGACAGGAACATGCTCATCCACGTGCCCGCGGGCATGGCGTTGCTGGCGCAGACGCACACCGCCAACTGGAACTTCTCCACCGTGCCGCAGAAGGGCCTGAACGGCCGCATCGGCTGGCAGCCGCGCGGCAAGGTGCTGGGCGGCTCCAGCTCGGTCAACGCGATGATCTACATCCGCGGCCATCGCGCCGACTACGACCACTGGGCGGCCGAAGGCAACAAGGGCTGGAGCTACGACGAGGTGCTGCCCTACTTCCGCCGCGCCGAGCACAACGAGCGGCTCGGCGGCGACTACCACGGCAACGCCGGGCCGCTCAACGTGATGGACCTGCGCAGCCCGAACCGCTTCGGCCCGGTCTTCGTCGAGGCCGCGGTGCAGGCCGGCTACCCGAAGAACGCCGACTTCAACGGCGCGGTGCAGGAAGGCGTCGGCCTGTACCAGGTGACCCACAAGAACGGCGAGCGCCACAGCGCCGCGAAGGCCTACCTCACGCCGAACCTCGGCCGCAAGAACCTGACCGTGATGACCGGTGCGCACACGACGCGCATCCTGCTGGATGGCAAGCGCGCCGTCGGCGTCGAGGTGCGCGTGAACGGCGCATTGCAGCCGCTGAAGGCGACGCGCGAGGTGCTGCTGTGCGCCGGCTCGCTGCAATCACCGCAGATCCTGATGCTGTCGGGCATCGGCCCGGGCGCCGCGTTGCAGAAGCACGGCATTGCAGTCGTGCACGCGCTCGACGGTGTCGGCGCGAACCTGCACGACCATGTCGGCGTGGTGCAGGTCGTCAACACGCCGGGGCTGACCGAACTGTTCGGCCTGTCGCTGCCGGGCGCGGTCAATGCGATCCGCGGCATCTTCGAGTGGCGCAATGCGCGCAAAGGCATCCTGACGACCAACTTCGCCGAGGCCGGCGGCTTCATCAAGAGTTCGCCGAGCGAGGCGCTGCCCGACCTGCAACTGCACTTCGTGATCGGCAAGCTGATCGACCACGGCCGCAAGCCGAGCTTCGGCCACGGCTACTCGTGCCATGTGTGCCTGCTGCGCCCGAAGAGCCGCGGCTCGCTGAAGCTTGCGAGCACCGACCCGCTGGCGGCGCCACTGATCGACCCGAACTTTTTCGCCGAACGCGACGACATGGACAAGCTGCGGCGCGGCTTCAAGCTGATGCGCAACATCCTGCAGCAGCCGGCGCTGGCCGGCCACCGCGGCCAGGAACTGCCGGCTTCGGCCGGCGCACAGACCGATGCGCAGATCGAGCAGTTCATTCGCGGCCACGCCGACACGATCTACCACCCGGTCGGCACCTGCCGCATGGGCGCGGGCGCTTGGGCCGTGGTCGACACGCACCTGCGCGTGCACGGCGTGCAGGGGCTGCGTGTGGTCGATGCGTCGATCATGCCGAGCATCATCGGCGGCAACACCAATGCGCCGGTGATCGCGATCGCCGAAAAGGCCGCCGATCTGATTCGAGCCGCCGCCTGAGGTCTTCCATCTTCGGGTGAGAATGACGGCAACCATTGCCGTCAGGAGTTCACCCGCATGAAGACAAAAGCCGCAGTCGCCTGGAAGGCCGGCGCCCCGCTCACGATCGAAACCGTCGACCTGGCCGGCCCGCGCGCCGGCGAGGTGCTGATCGAGGTCAAGGCCACCGGCATCTGCCACACCGACTACTACACGCTGTCGGGCGCCGACCCCGAAGGTTTGTTCC
>JACMOG010000113.1 GCA_014378125.1 Vitreoscilla sp.
GACATCGACCTGGCTACGCTGCCGGTCGACCTGATGAGCCTGACCTCGCACAAGACGTACGGCCCCAAGGGCATCGGCGCGCTGTACGTGCGCCGCAAGCCGCGCGTGAGGCTCGAGGCGCAGATGCACGGCGGCGGTCACGAGCGCGGCATGCGCTCGGGCACGCTGCCCACGCACCAGTGCGTCGGCATGGGCGAGGCCTTCCGCATCGCCGGCGAAGAGATGGGCGCGGAGCGCGAGCGCATCCGTGCGCTGCAGCAACGCCTGTATGCGGGCCTGCAGGGCATCGAGCAGGTGTTCGTCAACGGCGACCTCGAGCGCCGCGTGCCGCACAACCTCAACATCTCGTTCAACTACGTCGAGGGCGAGTCGCTGATCATGGGCGTCAAGGGCCTGGCGGTGTCGTCGGGTTCGGCGTGCACGTCGGCCAGCCTGGAACCCAGCTACGTGCTGCGCGCCCTGGGCCGCAGCGACGAGCTGGCGCATTCCTCGCTGCGCATGACCATCGGCCGGTTCACCACCGAACAAGAGATCGATTCCGCCATCGCCATGCTCAAGGACACGGTCGCGCGCCTGCGCGAGCTGTCGCCCCTGTGGGACATGTACCGCGACGGCATCGACATCAGCACCATCCAGTGGGCCGCTCACTGAGCGCCACATGAACATTCGTTGAGGGCAACAAAATGGCATACAGCGACAAGGTCATCGACCACTACGAGAACCCGCGCAACGTGGGCGGCTTCGACAAGGGTGACGGCAGCGTGGGCACCGGCATGGTGGGCGCGCCGGCCTGCGGCGACGTGATGAAGCTGCAGATCAAGGTCAACCCGGTCACGGGCCTGATCGAGGACGCGCGCTTCAAGACGTACGGCTGCGGCTCGGCCATCGCCTCGTCGTCGCTGGTCACGGAATGGGTCAAGGGCAAGTCGCTCGACGAAGCCATGGCCATCCGCAACACGCACATCGCCGAAGAGCTCGCGCTGCCGCCCGTCAAGATCCACTGCTCCATCCTGGCGGAAGACGCGATCAAGGCGGCGGTCAGCGACTACAAGGCGCGTCACGGCGCCGCGGCGTCGGTGGGCGAACACGCGTCGCTGAGCGCCTGAGGCTGACGACGATGACGGTGACCCTGACCGAGCGCGCCGCGAAGCACGTGACGCGCTACATCACCAAGCGCGGCCGCGGCGTGGGCGTGCGCCTGGGCGTGAAGACCACCGGTTGCTCGGGGCTGGCCTACAAGCTCGAGTACGCCGACGACTTCACGCCGGAAGACGTGATCTTCGAAGGCCACGGCGTCAAGGTGCTGGTCGACCCGAAGAGCCTGCCCTACATCGACGGCACCGAGCTCGACTTCGTGCGCGAAGGCCTCAACGAAGGCTTCAAGTTCCACAACCCGCGCGAGAAGGACAAGTGCGGCTGTGGTGAGTCCTTCCGCGTCTGAACGTTCATCGTTCTCGCGGACGCCTCGAAGGCGCGGCAACTGTCGCGCCTTTTTGTTGGTGAATCCGTTTCACGTTGTTCCGCATCCATGACTCTGGCCATCCGACCCACGCCGCCCGACCATCCGCAGGTGCTCGCGCTGATCACCGAGCTCGACGCCTACCTCGAGTCGCTCTACGAGCCCGAGGACGTCTACATCCTCGACCTGGACGGCCTGAAGCACCCGGCGGTCACGTTTCTCGGCGCCTGGAGCGGCGACGAGCTGGTGGGCTGCGGCGCCGTGCGCCTGATGCCGGCCGAGCCCACCACCGACGATCGGCCCTACGGCGAGATCAAGCGCATGTTCGTCTCGCCCACGCGGCGCGGCGAGCGCATCGGCCAGCGGCTGCTGGAGTCGCTCGAAGGCGAGCTGCGGCAACGCGGCATCGACCCCGCGCTGCTGGAGACCGGCCCGCCGCAGCGCGAGGCGCTGGCGCTGTACATGCGTTGCGGCTACGCCCCCCGCGGCGTCTACGGCGGTTACCCCGACAAGCCCTCGGCGTCGGTGTTCATGGAGAAGCGATGGAACCCGGCCTGAGCCTGCAGGCCACCGACTTCGAGCTGTTCGGCCTGCCCGAACGGTTCGCGGTCGACCTGGCCGCGCTCGACGCGAAATGGAAGCAGTTGCAGGGCGCCGCGCATCCCGACCGCTTCGCCAGCGACACCGCCGCCGCGCAGCGCGTGGCCATGCAGTGGGCCATCCGCATCAACGAGGCGGTTCGCCGGCTGAAGGACCCGCTCGCTCGCGCCGCCTACCTGTGCGCGCTGCACGGCGCCGACGTCGAGGCCGAAAGCAACACCGCGATGCCCACCGCATTCCTGATGCAGCAGATGGAATGGCGCGACGCGCTGTCCGAGGCGCGCACGCTGGACGCCGTCGACGCGCTGTCCGACGAGGTGACCGCCTCGCGCAACGCGACGCTGAAGCAGTTGCACACGCAGATCGACGAGGCCGCCACGGTGGACTGGCGCGCCGTCGCCGGCATCGTGCGCGGGCTGATGTTCGTCGACAAGTTCATGAGCGACGTCGACAAGCGCGTCGACTCACTCTCATAAGAAGAAGATTTCCCCATGGCATTGCTCCAGATCTCCGAACCGGGCCAGGCGCCCGATCCGCACCAGCGCCGCATCGCGGTGGGCATCGACCTCGGCACCACGCACTCGCTGGTGGCCGCGGTGCGCCACGGCGTGGCCGAGTGCCTGCCCGACGACGCCGGCCGCGTGATCCTGCCGTCGGCCGTGCGCTACCTGGCAGGCGGCGGCCGCCAGATCGGCCACGATGCGCTGGCCGCGCAGGGCGACGACGCCGAGAACACCGTCGTCTCGGCGAAGCGCTTCATGGGCAGAACGCTGGCCGACATCGCCGGCCACGAGCGCCTGCCGTACCGCTTCGTCGACCAGCCCGGCATGGTGGGCGTGGAAACGCGCGACGGCGTGAAGACGGCGGTGGAGGTCTCGGCAGAGATCCTGGCCACGCTGCGCTTCCGCGCCGAGGACACCTTCGACGACGACGTGCACGGCGCGGTCATCACC
>JACMOG010000011.1 GCA_014378125.1 Vitreoscilla sp.
GCTCTGACGATCGCATCAGCACGGGCGACCCCAACTACACGGTGCGCCGCGACAAGATGAGCTCTGTTGGCGTGACGGCGCAGACCGAGGGGCTGTACGCCTTTGATGCGCGCAGCAGCGTCACAGCTGGCGCCGACTACTCGCACACCTCGCACCAGCTGCCCTCGTACGTGGATGTCTTCACGCCGCAGAGCAGCCGCGCCGGCCAGGAGACGCCCGAGGGGTTGCCGGGCGGCCTGCACGTGTTCGACAACCTGGGCGTCTACACCCAGGGCATCGCCTACGTGCTCGAAGACACCGCGCTCACGGTCGGGCTGCGGCTCGACAACAACTCGGTCTACGGCAACGAGTTCACCTCCCGCGCGGGCCTGGTCAGCGCGCTGCTGCCCGGCCTCAGCACCAAGCTGCTCTACGGCTCGTCGTTCAAGGCGCCCTCGCCGCCGCAGCTCTTCGGCCAGCCGCTGACGATTGGCGACATCATTGGCGATGCCACGCTCAAGCCCGAGACCGCCCAGACCGTTGAAGCAGCCTTGCTGTACGAGGCGGGGCGGAACTTGGAGCTGCTCAGCGACGTCTACTACACGCATGTCGCCGATCGCATCACCTTCGTGACGCGTGGCGCCAACTCCGACGCCGTGCAGAGCGCGTCGGACTCGGTCGGGCTGGAGGCCGAGGCACGCTGGCGCTGGCGCTGGCTGCACGGCAGCATCAACGGCTCGCTGCAGGCAACCGCCAGCGCCCCGGAGGGCACGGCGACCGCCGACACGCTGGCCGAGCTGCCGGAGGCCTTCCCGACCTACATGTTCAATGCCGGCGTGGGCTGCCCGCTGGGGCCGCTGCCGCTCTCCGCCTATCTGGAAGGACGGCTGGTGGGCGCGGTGCCCGCCACGCAAAGCAACTTCGCCAAGAACGGCCTCGTGCAGTACGAGCTGCCGCTCAGCGGCCTGCTGGACTTCACGCTCTCGAGCAAACCCTGGAACCTGGGCGACGGGTCCTTGTCGGCCAGCCTGAAGCTCTCCAACCTGCTAGGTGGGCCGGACGTCCAGCCGGGCTTCGGCGGCATCGACTACCCTGGTGCGGGCCGCACGCTGTTATTGAGGATCGACTATGCCTGGTAAAGCCCTTCGGCCTGCTGCTTTCCCGCTGGTCGCGGGCCTGGTTGCCGCGTGCATGGCGACTTCGGGCTGCGCCTTCTTCAAGTCGACCGCCAGCGTGGCCGTCGCCAACGCGGACACGATCAAGATTGGCTTCGTGGGCTCGTTCTCGGGCGACACCGCGGCCAACGGCAAGCCCGACCTCGACGGCATCAATATGGCGCTCGCGCAGATCAACGCCACGGGCGTGCTGGGCGGCCGCAAGATCCAGGTGCTGCGCGGCGACGACCGCTCGGACCCCGAGCAGGGCGCGCCGGTCGCGAACGCGCTGATCGACCAGGGCGCCGTCGCGCTGATCGGGCCCAACTCCAGCGGCATCGCGGAGAAGATGCTTGAAGGCGCTGCTAAGAAGCGCGGCGTGGTCATGACCAGCCCCAGCGCCACCTCGCCGGCCTTCAGCGACCCCAAGCAAATCGACACGGGCGGCTACTTCTTCC
>JACMOG010000012.1 GCA_014378125.1 Vitreoscilla sp.
CGTGGAGGCCGCGCAGGCCAACGTGGCGCAGGCCGCCGTGGCGCTCGACGCCGCGCGCCTGAACCTCGACCGCGCCATGGTGCGCGCGCCCACCGACGGCCTGGTCACCAACCTCGACATGCGCACCGGCAGCTACGCGCAGGCCGGCCGTCCGGCGCTGGCGCTGGTGGATGCCAAGTCGTTCTACGTCGAAGGTTACTTCGAGGAGACCAAGCTGCCGCGCATCCACGTGGGCGACCGCGTGCGCGTCACGCCCATGGGCGGCGCGCGCCTGGAGGGCACCGTCGAGAGCATTGCCGCCGGCATCGCCGACCGCGACCGCACCACGGGCACCAACCTGCTGCCCAGCGTGAATCCCACCTTCAACTGGGTGCGCCTCGCGCAGCGCATCCCGGTGCGCGTGAAGCTCGATCCGCTGGCCGCAGGCACGCGGCTGGTGGCCGGCGAAACCGTGACGGTGCAGGTGGTGGACGCCTCGGAGGCCGTGGTGATCCCGCGTCCCGCCGCGACGGCCGCGTCCGTGCCCGTGCCGGCGTCGACTTCGGCCAAGACCCCGGCGGCACGGCGCTGATCATGCGTGTCTTCGCCCTTCGCCTCGGCACGGCGGCGCTCGCCGCCTCGCTCGCCGCCTGCGCCCTCAAGCCGGTCGGCCCGGACTACCACCTGCCGGCCAGCGCCATCGTCAACCGCCCCGGCGCCGCCGCGCCGTTCGCCCAGGCGCCGGCCTCGGCCGCCGCCGACGGCAGCAGCCCGTTCGCCGACGCCCCGTTGCCACCGAGCTGGTGGCGGCTGTACCAGGACTCGCGCCTCGACGGGTTGATCGAGAAGGCGCTGGCGCACAACACCGACGTGCGCGTGGCGCTGGCCAACCTCGAGAAATCGCAGGCCGCCGACGACGCCGTGGCGGGCCAGGGCCGGCCCGCGCTGTCGGTGGACGGCGGACCGGCCTTCGGCCACGTCTCGGGCCTGACCTACCTCGCACCCGACTACGTGCCGCCCAGCACCTGGGAATGGGGCGGAGGCGCCAAGCTGTCCTACGACCTCGACCTGTTCGGGCGCCTGAAGCGCGCCATCGAGGCCTCGCGCGTCGACACCGAGGCCGCCCAGGCCGCGCTCGACCTCGTGCGCGTGAACGTGGCCGCGGGCACCGCGCGCGCCTACGCCGACGCCTGCGCGAGCGGCCTGCGCATCGCCAGCGCCCAGCACTCCACCGACCTTCAACAGCAGGCGCTGGACATCTCGGTCCGCCTGCAGCAGGCGGGCCGCGTGGGCATCACCGATGCCGCGCGCGCCCGCAGCCAGCTCCAGTCGCTCAAAGCCGCCATCCCGCCGCTGCAGGCGCGCCGCCAGGCCGCGCTGTACCGGCTGGCCACGCTCGCCGGCGACGTGCCGCTGGACTTCGACCATGACGTGGCGCAGTGCGTGGTGCCGCCCCACGTGGCGGGCATCATTCCCGTGGGCGACGGCGCCGCGCTGCTGCGCCGCCGGCCCGACGTCCGCCAGGCCGAAAGCCAGCTGGCCGCCGCCACCGCCACCGCCACCATCGGCGTGGTCACGGCCGACCTCTATCCGCGCGTGGCGCTGGGCCTGTCGGTGGGCCCCGCGGGCCTGGGCAACGACTTCCTGGGCAAGGACACCTTCAGCTACAGCGTGGGCCCCCTCATCTCCTGGACGGTGCCCGACACGGGCGTCGTGCGCGAGACGCAGACGGCGCTGGAGGTCTACGCCCGCGAGCTCGACCGCCATGCCGCGCTGCAGGCCGCCCGCGACGAGAGCGCCACCGTGGCGTCCCAGGCGCGCCGGCTGTACCAGAGCGGCCGCACCGGCTACCTGGACGCGCTGGACGCCGA
>JACMOG010000114.1 GCA_014378125.1 Vitreoscilla sp.
GCCCCCCCGGGCCGCCCGGCTTTTCTCCCCCCCGCCATTTGCGCCTGGCCCGGGGCGGTTAGGGGGGCAAGCAGCGGAAAAAGAAGGCGGCCAATGATTTTCCGGTCGCGGGCACCGGGAGGGGACACCGGCAGGCAGGCGGGCGTGAACGTGGTTTGAATGAGCAACTCTTGCGGGATGGAGGTGGCCGGTGGTGATGCCCTTGACGAGGGTGGCCGGGGCCCGGAGTTGGTTGCTCTCACTGCACGTCACAAGCTGCCGCTGAGTGGGATATCGGATTATACCTCGAATGCCCATGAAAATCACGTCGAGCAAAGGGCGCGCTTTGCGCCCGAGTCTCACTCTTCGGCGCGCTGCGCGGAAAGTCGAGCCTTCACCTCTTCCCAGTGGCGATATACCTCGCGATAGCGGGCGAGGGCGGCCGGGTCGGTGGCGGCCTGGGCGATGAGCGCCTGCGTGCGCACCTTCAGCTCGCGGTCGAGGAGAGTGTCGACGGCGCGGCGGAAGTCGAGGTAGGTTGCATCCGGGTCGGCGTCGCCGTCGGCGATGGACAGCGCCTCCTCGCCCAGCGACGAGTCCTCGCGCAGCGCGTGGCTGAGCACGGCCCAGGGGCGTGGGCCATGCTCGGAATGGTCGCGCTCCAGCCAGGCCACCAACCGCCCGTGCGGGGCCGGCAGGCCGTGCAGCAGCTCGTGTTCGTCGATGGACAGCTGGTCCCAGTACTCGGGGTGGCCGAACAGCATCTGCACGGTGCGGCTCTCGGGCGACTTCGGCGCGGAGCGCGGCTGGCGCCGTTGCGCGTCGACCTCGGCCTCCTCGCGGGCGCGGGCCGCCCACTTCGGATTCATCGGGCGGTTGCTGCGAAAGCCGCCGCCTTTGCCGCTCCCGAAGTTGCGGCCCTGGCCGCCCGCCTGGCCCGCGCCCGGCGGGTGGAACGAATCGGCGCCGGACGTGGCGGCATTGGCGTCGTCGAGATCGTGCGGTCCGTCGTGCCACGGCGAGCCGCCGCCGTCGTCCGCACTGCGCTCGGCGCGGCGCGGGCGGGTGCCGGTGCGCCACAGCCCCTGCAGGTCGGCCAGCGGCAGGTTGCCCTTGACGGCAAGCTCGCTCAGCAGCTGCTTCTGCAGGGCGCCTTCGGGCAGGGCGCTCCACAGCGGCTTGGCCTGGGCCAGCATCTTCGCTCGGCCTTCCGCCGTGTTCATGTCGCAGTCGTGCTGCGCCACTTCGATCAGCTGCTGGGACAACGGCAGCGCGCCCTGCACATACTGCTCGAACGCCTTGGTGCCGTGTTCACGCACGTAGCTGTCCGGATCGTGTTCCTTGGGCAGGAAAAGAAAGCGGAAGCTGCGGGTATCGGACGCGTGGGGCAGGGCGGCCTCGAGCGCGCGGCCCGCGGCGCGGCGCCCGGCCGCGTCGCCGTCGAAGCTGAAGATCACCTTCTCGGTGAAGCGCAGCAGCTTGTGCACGTGCTCGGCGGTGCAGGCGGTTCCCAGCGTGGCCACGGCGTTGGGAAAGCCCAGCTGCGCCAGTGCCACCACGTCCATGTAACCCTCGGTGACCAGCGCGTAGCCCTTGTCGCGCAGGCCCTGGCGCGCCTCGAACAGGCCGTACAGCTCGCGGCCCTTGCTGAAAACGGGCGTCTCGGGCGAGTTGAGGTACTTGGGCTCGCCCTTGTCGAGCACGCGCCCGCCGAAGGCGATCACCTCGCCCTTGACGTTGCGGATGGGGAACATCACGCGCACGCGGAACCGGTCGTAGCGCTTCTGCGTGGCCGGGTCATCGCCGGACACGATGACCATGCCCGACTCCACCAGCAGCGGATCGTCATAGCGCGGGAAGCAGCTGGCCAGCGTGCGCCAGCCCTCGGGGGACCAGCCGAGCGCGAAGCGGGCCGCGATCTCGCCGCTGAGCCCGCGGCCCTTGAGGTACTCGATGGCGCGCGGCGAGGCCTTCAGCTGCTGCCTGTAGTGGTCGGAGGCCTTGGCCAGGATGTCCGACAGCGTGACGCTCTGCGCCTTCTTGCGCGCGGCCTCCGCGCGCTCTTCGGGCGTGGCGTCGTCCTCGGGCACCGGCATGCCCACCTGTTGCGCCAGATCGGTGACGGCGTCGACGAAGCCCATGCCGTGGTGCTCGCACAGGAAGCGGATAGCGTCGCCGTGCACGCCGCAGCCGAAGCAGTGGTAGGTCTGGCGGCTGGGGCTGACGATGAAGCTGGGCGACTTCTCGCCGTGGAACGGGCACAGCCCCTTGTAGTTGATGCCCGCCTTCTTGAGCGTGACGGTGCGGCCCACCAGTTCGACGATGTCGACGCGGGCGATCAGGTCTTGGACGAATTGGCCGGGAATCACGGTGCGAGTGTAGGGCGTGTGTCGAGCGGGAGACGCAAACGAAACGAGCGCCCTCGGGCGCTCGCGTTGGCTGGGGGGATCACCCCGCGGGACAGGTTCGCGTCAGACGGCGAAGTCGGTGAGCTGCTTGCCCGAATCGAGCGCGGCCGACAGCCACTTCGGCTTCAGGCCGCGGCCGGTCCAGGTCTGGCCGCTGGACGGATCGCGGTATTTGGCGGCCACCTTGCGGCCGCTGGTGCTGGCGCGCGGGCCGGTGCTCTTGGCGACGAGGTCGGAGGCGGTCAAACCGTGCTCGGCCATGAGTGCACGAACCCTGGAAATGGCTTCGTTGCGCTCTTGGCGGCGCGCGTCCAAAATCTGGCGATCGATTTCGGCCTTTTGCGCCAGAAGGTCCTGCAGGGAAGACATGTCTCAATTCCTCGTGTCGATTCGACAATTGAAACATCTTATCGCGAAATAAGCGAAAAGAATCTCAAAGCGAAGCCGAGCGTGACACTTTGCACGTGTTCGGGGGCTTGCTCGCAAATATACACCGAAGCGGACTTGGATATTACAGGGTGCTGAACGGCAACCCTGAGGCAATGAGGAGAAACGTGTCGCTCAGGGCGCCGGCGGCACGTAGCCGGCGGGTTGTTCTGCGCCGCCGCCGAAGAAGAAGCTTTCCATTTGACGCGCCAGATATTGGCGTGCACGCGCGTCGGCCAGGTTCAGGCGATTCTCGTTGACGAGCATGGTCTGGTGGCGCTTCCAGGCCTCGAAGGCTTCCTTGCTGATGTTCTCGTAGATGCGCTTGCCGAGCTCACCGGGATAGACGGTGAAGTCGAGGCCTTCGGCCTCACGCTTGAGGTAGACGCATTGGACGGTGCGGGCCATGGGGGACTCCTGTTGTGCGGGTGGGGCCGGCGATGCATCAGCTCGGCCGTGGGGAATTCGAAATGGATTTGGACGCCGCGCTTCGTTGCAGTTTTGTCGCGAGTACCGGCGTCACGGACTCACGGGAATTTCTTTACAAGCACCTGCGAGCGACGATCCCAGTTGTATTTCTTCTTGCGCGCTTCCGGCAACCATTCCGGGTCGACCTGCTCGAAGCCGCGTTTGATGAACCAGTGCATCGTGCGCGTGGTGAGCACGAATATCGACTTGACGCCGAGCGCCTTCGCGCGATGTTCGATTCGCTTGAGAATCCGGTCGCCGTCGCCCTGGCCCTGAACCTGCGGCGATACCGTGAGCGCCGCCAATTCGGCGGTTCCGGCCTCCGGATACGGATACAGCGCGGCGCATCCGAAAATGATTCCGTCGTGTTCGATCACGGTATACGTGGCGACGTCGCGTTCGATTTCCGTGCGGCTCCGCTTGACGAGCGTACCGTCGCGTTCGAACGGCTCGATCAATTGCAGGATACCCCCCACGTCGTCGGAGGTGGCCTCGCGCAGGCTCTCGAGTTTCTCGTCGACCACCATCGTGCCGATGCCGTCGTGGGTGAACACCTCCATCAGCAGCGCGCCATCTACCGCGAAGGGCAGGATGTGCGAGCGCTCGACGCCGCCCTGGCACGCCTTGACGCAGTGCTGCAGGTAGAAGGCGGTGTCGAACGGGGTGTGCGGCGCGGGCAGGCCGGCCACCAGCCGCTCGGCGCCGGCCAGCGCGAGCTCGGTGTCGATCGGGGTCGCCGGGTCGGCCGGGTTCTGGTGGATGCCCGGCACCTCGGTGAGGAACAGCAGCTTGTCCGCCTGCAGCGCGACGGCGGTGGACGTGGCCACCTCTTCCATGGTGAGGTTGAAGGCCTCGCCGGTGGGCGAGAAGCCGAACGGCGACAGCAGCACCACCGCGCCGATGTCGATGGCCCGGCGGATGGCCACGCCGTCCACCTTGCGCACCACGCCGCTGTGCATGAAGTCGACGCCGTCGACGATGCCCACGGGACGCGCGGTGAGGAAGTTGCCCGACACCACCCGCACGGTCGCGTTGGCCATCGGCGTGTTGGGCAGTCCCTGCGAGAACGCGGCCTCGATCTCGAAGCGCAGCTGGCCGGCGGCCTCCTGCGCGCAGTCGAGCGCCACCTCGTCGGTGATGCGGATGCCGTGGCTGTAGCGCGCCGGATGGTTCTTGGCCTTGAGCTGGTCGTTGACCTGCGGCCGGAAGCCGTGCACCAGCACCAGCTTCATGCCCATGGCGTGCAGGATGGCCAGGTCCTGCACCAGGGCGTTGAGCTTGCCCGCGGCGATCATCTCGCCCGCGATCGCCACCACGAACGTCTTGCCGTGATAGGCGTGGATGTGCGGCGCCACGGCGCGGAACCATGGCACGAAGGTGTGGGGAAAGACCAGGTCGAGGCTCATTGGGCAGGGCTCTTTTCTTCAGCGGGACATTGTGCCGTACGGCTGAATTCCTTCTCTGGTGACCTTGGGGTTGGCGATCGGGGCTTGGCGATTGATGGTTGATGGCTGACGGGTGACGGTTGACGGTTGCGGGGCGCGCTGGGTCAGTCACGACTTACCGGGCGAGTCTCTTTTGTGAGGTCAAGGGGGAGCCGCGCCGCAGGCCGGCGGAGGACACGAACAAAA
>JACMOG010000115.1 GCA_014378125.1 Vitreoscilla sp.
CGCACTGCAGGTCGCCGGGGGCGTGCCCCGTCGAACCCGGGCCGTTGGCTCCCCCGGAGGTGAGCTGGGCCAGGTGGCTGATCTCGTGCACGACCGCGCCCTGCTGCGAGAGCAGGAGCACGAAGGGCAACAGAAGGGACAGCAGCAGCTTGCGCATGGAACCGCGATTATGGCGGCTGCGAGTGAGCCGCGGCTGTCGAAGGTCATCGCGAACGACGGCGTGCGCGTGCAATGCCGCGATACTCGGCGGTACGCGCCTCGCTTGCAGCCCGGGCGTCTCTCCATTCATCGCAAAGGCCGCCGCCGATGTTCCGTCCCCACTCTCTCGTTGCGCGATCCTTGCTGGCCGCATTGGTGCTGGTCGCCTCTCCCACCAACGCACACGCCGCCGACAACCGGCGCCAGGTCATCATCGACCAGGACATGTTCGGTCCCGGCGGCAGCAACATGAACTCCGTGCTGATGCTGCTTCAGGCGCCCGACGTCGACGTGCTGGGCATCGTCGTCAGCAGCGGCGACGGCTGGCGCGAGGAAGAGATCGCGCAGACCTTGCGGATGCTGGAGCTGGCCGGCCGACCCGAGGTGCCGGTCTACGCGGGCGCGGCCTTGCCGCTGCTCAATAGCGCCGCGCGGACGAAGGCCTGGGAGCATCGTTACGGGCCGCTGGTCTGGAAAGGTGCGTGGACGGAGTCGTTCGGCGGAAAGCCGCGTGCCGAGTACCACGCCGATCCGTTCCTCGTGCCGCCGCTGGCCGCGGGCACGCCCTCGCTGAAGGTGCAGGCCGAGAGCGGCATCAGCTTCATGATCCGCACCGTGCGCAGGAATCCGGGCCGCGTCACGCTGTGGATGGGAGGCGCGTTGACCGACCTCGCGCTGGCCGCGCGCCAGGATCCCGGCTTCGCCGCGGCCGCCAAGGAGCTCGTCTTCATGGGTGGCAGCTTCAACCCCGTGGCGGCGGACAACTCGTTCGCCGATGAGTACGTCCATTCGCCGCGGCGTGAATTCAACATGCTGTGGGACGCCGAGGCGGCGTCGGCCGTGCTTCACGAGGCCTGGCCGCGCATCGTGCAGATTCCGATCGACCCGACGACGAAGACGTTCTTCCGCAAGGAGTTGTACGCCGAGATCGGCCGCGCCGGAACGCCCGTGGCCGCGTATGTCGCGCGCTTCGGCGAGGGCTTTCCGATGTGGGACGAGCTGGCGGCGGCCGTGTGGCTGGATCCATCGCTGGTCAGGCGCAGCCAGAAGATGCTGGAGGACGTCGAGGTGGGCGACGGCGCCGGCTACGGCAGCACGCTCAGCTGGCCGATCGGACGCGGCCCGGGCCTGGGCGAGCGCGAGGTCGAGGTCGTCCAGGACGTGGATGTGACGCGCTTCGAGCGGTTGACGGTAAAGCTGCTGGGCGCGAGCCGGCCGACCCCTCATTGAGCGCAGGCGTGGTGCGGCCATGAGCTTCGATCCCAAGCAGGATCACGTCAAGCCTTTCGTGCACCAGACACGGAAGATGAAGTCGCTCCACTTCTCGATCGCGGAGGTGCAGAGCAGCATGGACCTGGCACAGCCCGACGCGCTCGACCTCGTCTACACGCGCACGATGATGGGCTTCCTGCTGTTTCATCCGAGCCCGTTGCGCATCGGCATGATCGGCCTGGGTGGCGGGTCGCTGGCCAAGTTCTGCTACCGGCACCTTCCCCGCGCCGACATCACCGTGCTCGAGATCAACCCGCACGTGATCGCGCTGCGCCGGGACTTCGCGGTGCCCGACGACGATGCGCGGTTCCGGGTGATCCGGGCCGATGGCGCGAGGTACGTGCGGGCACACGAAGCGATGTTCGACGTCTTGCTGGTGGACGGGTACGACAGCGACGGCCTGCCCGGCGAGCTCAGCTCGAAGCGCTTCTACGACGACGTATTCGACTGCCTGCGGCCATCGGGCGTGATGGCCGCCAACATCCATCTGGAGAACGAGCAGTTCTCGCTGCTGGTCGCCCGAGTCGGCCGCAGCTTCGACGGCCAGGCCCTGGCGGTCACCGAGCACGAGAGCGGCAACGCCATCGTGTTCGCGCGCAAGGACGGCGCGCTCGTCGCCTGCGACGACGCCGACGCGCTCCGACCGGCAACGTTGGACGAGGCGCAATGGAAGCCTCTTCAGGCGGCGTTCGACAGGATCCGGGCGGCACTTGATCAAAGGAGACTCTCGTGAATCTTTCGTCGGCGATACCCATTCTTCGAATCTTCTCGGTGGACAAGGCCAGGGAGTTCTACGTGGACTTCCTGGGCTTCAGCTGGGACTGGGAGCACAGGTTCGAACCGGGCTTTCCCCTGTACGCCCAGATCCGCCGATCCGGCCTGACGATTCACCTGAGCGAACACCATGGAGACGCCTCGCCGGGGTCGACGGTGTTCGTGCCCGTTCTGGACATCGCTGCACTGCACGACGAGCTTCGCGCGAAGTCCTATGCCTATGCGAAGCCCGGTATCGAGGAAGTCGGCTGGGGCAAGCAGCTGCAGGTCGCCGACCCCTTTGGAAATCGTCTTCGCTTCTGCGAGCTGTCGACGACGTGAACGCTCCTCTTGGAGCTCAGCGCAGAATCGCCGCATGAGCGAGCTCGCCACCGCCCCGCTTCCCGACGCCGCGGCCCGCCGCTGGACGCTCGTCAGCGCCGTGCTGGGCTCCAGCATGGCGTTCATGGACGGCACCGTCGTCAACGTGGCGCTGCCGGCCAGGGCCGGCATCACGTTCGCGCTGATCGAGGCCCCCACGCGCGCGGGTCACGAGGGCGGGGTGCTCGGCGCCGGCGTGCTGGGCCTGGCGGCACTCGCGGCGTTCGTCGCGTGGGAGGCACGCGCGCACCACCCGATGCTGCCGCTCGCGTTGTTCCGCAACCGCGACTTCGCGGGCGCGAACCTGCTCACGCTGCTGCTGTATGCGGCGCTCGGCGGCGGGCTGTACTTCGTGCCGCTGAACCTGATCCAGGTACAGGGTTGGGGCGCCACCGCGGCAGGCGCCGCGCTGCTGCCCTTCGTGGCCATCATGTTCGCGTTGTCGCGCGCGGCGGGCGCGCTGGCGGACCGCGTCGGCGCGAAGTGGGCGCTGGTGGCCGGTCCCGCGGTCGCGGCGGTCGGCTTCGCGCTGTTCGCGCGACCGGGCATCGGCGGCAGGTACTGGACGTCGTTCTTTCCCGCAGTGTGCGTGTTGGGCCTGGGCATGACGATCACCATCACGCCGCTCACGACCACCGTGATGAATGCCCACGGACAGGCGCTGGCCGGCACGGCCTCGGGTGTCAACAACGCCGTGTCGCGCGCCGCGGGCCTGCTGGCCATCGCCGCGCTGGGCGCCGTGCTGGCGCAGGTCTTCGAAGCGCGTCTCCATGCCGCCATCGCCGGCTCGGACCTGCCCCGCGACGTGGCCGACGCCGTCTGGCAGCAGCGCCACAAGCTGGCCGCCATCGCGCCGCCAGAGGGCGCCGCGCCGGGCGTCGCGCAGCAAGTCCACGCGCTCGTCGGCAACGCGTTCGTGGCGGGCTTTCGCCTGGCGATGCAGGTGTCCGCCACACTGGCCGTGGCGAGCTCGCTGAGCGCCGCGTGGCTCATCTCCGCACGTCTCCCTTCCGACGCCCCGAAAGGCACCGCCCCATGAATTCCGAATCCTTCGACGCGCTCGTCATCGGCAGCGGCCAGGCCGCCCCGGCCCTGGCCGTGCGGCTGGCCGGCCACGGCTGGAAGACCGCGCTGGTGGAGCGCGGCGAGCTGGGCGGCACCTGCGTCAACAACGGCTGCACGCCCACCAAGACGCTGGTGGCCAGCGCCCGCGCGGCGTGGGTGGTGCGCCACGCGGCCGACTTCGGCGTGATGGTGCCCGGCCCCATGACGGTGGACCCCGGGGCGGTGCGCGCCCGCATGATGAAGGTGGTGCAGGCCTCGCGCGACGGCCTGGGCCACTGGATCGCCGGCACGCCGAACCTGGCGTTCGTTCACGGCGAGGCGCGCTTCGTCGCGCCCGACGCGATGCAGGTGGGCGAGCGCACGCTGAAGGCGCCGCGCATCTTCCTCAACGTGGGCGCGCGGCCCGTGGTGCCGGACTGGATCGCCACCTCCGGCGCGCCCTTCCTCACCAGCGAGTCGCTGATGGGGCTGGATCGCCTGCCCACGCACCTGGCGATCCTGGGCGCCGGCTACATCGCGCTCGAATACGCCCAGGTGTATGCCCGCTTCGGCTGCGCGGTGACCGTCCTCGAGCACGGCGACCGCCTGCTGCCACGCGAGGATCCCGAGGTGGCCGACGTGGTGCGCGGCGTGCTCGAACGCGACGGCGTCGTCTTTCGCATCGGCGCCGACGCCACCGCGCTGCGCCAGGACGGCGACGGCGTGGTCCTGACCGTGGACGGCGCAGCGCTGGCCGCCAGCCACCTGCTGGTGGCCGTGGGACGCCGGCCCAACGTGGAGGCGCTAGCCCTCGCCCGCGCGGGCGTCACGTGCGACGCGCACGGGGCCATCCAGGTGGACGACCAGCTCCGCACCAACGTGCCGGGCATCTGGGCGCTGGGCGACGTCAACGGCCGCGGCGCGTTCACGCACACCTCGTACAACGACTACGAGATCGTCGCCGCCAACCTGCTCGACGACGACCCGCGCAGCGTGCGCGATCGCGTGCCGGCCTACGCGCTGTACACCGATCCGCCGCTGGCGCGCATCGGCCTGTCTCGCGCGACCGCGCGGCAATCGGGCAAGCGCGTGCTGGTGGGCCACCTGCCGATGACCCGCGTGGGCCGCGCGCGCGAACGCGGCGAGACCGACGGCTTCATCGAGGCGCTGGTCGATGCCGACACCCAGCTCATCCTGGGTGCGACCCTGCTGGGCATCGAGGCCGACGAGGCCATCCACGGACTGCTCGACGTGATGAGCGCCGGCCTGCCGTACACGGCCATCTCCCGCACGATGCACATCCACCCCACCGTGAGCGAACTGATCCCGACGATGCTGCAATCGTTGAAGCCCCTGGAATGAGCGACGCGGCCGTCTTCCAGGTGACGCTGCTGCCGCACGACCTGCGCTTTCCCGCGCGCGCCGACGAGTCGCTGCTGAAGGCCGGCCTGCGCGCGATGGCACCGATGCGCAGCTCGTGCCGCAACGGCACCTGCCGCACCTGCCTGTGCCGCCTCGACAGCGGCGCCATCGCCTACGAGATCGACTGGCCGGGCCTCACGCGCGAGGAGAAGGCCGAGGGGCTGGTGCTGCCATGCGTGGCACGGCCGCTGTCGGACGTGGTGCTGCGCGAAGAGATTTGATTGGCTCAGGAAGCGTGGAACCCACCGAAGTCGGCGTCATCCGGCACCGACTTTTCCAATTGGCGCGCCATCGCGGCAAACACCGGACTGCGAACAGCGGCCAATTCAGAGGAGATGGTCTGTTCTTTCCTGGATGAACCAAGAACGTCGGCGGCGGCTGCGGCTACCGCCGTGTTGAGTCGATGAACAAACGCCAGCTCGATCTTCCGCTTGTCCGGCTCGGGCGAAAACGCTTCGGTCACATCTGGACCGTGCGCGCTGGGGTGCTGTAGAGCTGCTGTCATGATTGGCCTTTGATGCACGTTCAACATGGCTTCGGGGTCAGCGCAAGTCATCCTGCTTTGCTGCAAACGGCAACGCGTCCTCTGGCTTGAAATAGAACAGCCTGCCGTCCTCCCAGCGATGCGGAAAGCGGAACAGCCACCACCTGCGCCGGGCGGTCTGGCTGAGGCCCATCGTCTTGTAGCGCCGCACCAAGTCGTCCGATTCCTCCCGCGTGCCGAGCGCAGCGTGAAGTCCGATACGACCACAAAGGCCATGTGCAACCGAAACTTGGACGGCGATGTCGAGCAACGGGGCCAAGATCGCGTAGCGATGCGGGATGCCTCGATCAAGCAGTGCGATTCGAGGCGCCGCCGCAATGAACCCGTTGAATACACATTGATGCCTCTTGTCGGCTGGCCAGGGATAGCCGAGGCTGAAGAGCGCCTGCGCTACTGGAAACCCGATTCCGTCGCCGTCATCGACGCGCAATTGAAAGGACAGCGCTTGGCGTCGTTTCAGTTGCTCGACAAAGTGGCAGCCAAGGAAGCAAGCGGGCCAATCCCAGTCGCTTCCGATTCCCCCAGCCGGCGCGATGTGCCTGTCATGAATCCGTCGCTGCCAGAAAACGACGTCTTCAAAGCTGCAGGGGTAGATCTCTACCGGCACATTGAGAGCAGTGCCCGCTACCCTGATTTTTCTGATGTGAGGCATGGGCCTCCTGGAGGTCCTTCCCGAGCGCAGCGATCTTCGTCGAAAGCGGCCGACGCGCACACGCAAGTTACAGACGTCAGTGCGTCATGTCGACAAGCATGGGGACTCCAGTCTGACGGGATCCCACCCACCAAGCCATGTTGCGCGCGTCGGCTTTTCGACGCATGTGCGCCCCTCCAATGACTTCGCTTTAGAGTGCCTGGGTGCCAACCGGATCCGGAGCTACACGACATGACACTGCAACGACGCAAGCTGGGCAGCCAGGGCCTGGAGGTTTCGGCCATCGGGCTGGGGTGCATGGGCATGAGCCAGTCCTACGGGCCGGCCGACGAGGCGGAATCGATCGCCACGCTGCATCGCGCCATCGAGCTGGGCTGCAACTTCCTCGACACCGCCGAGGTGTACGGCCCGCTCACCAACGAGGCGCTGCTGGGCAAGGCGCTGAAGGGGCGGCGCCACGAGGTGACCATCGCCACCAAGTTCGCGTGGAAGTTCAAGGACGGCAAGCAGGTGCCCGGTGGACGGGCCAGCAGCCCGGCCGACATCCGCGCGGCCGTCGAAGGCTCGCTGCAGCGCCTGGGTACCGACCACATCGACCTGCTCTACCAGCACCGCATCGATCCGAAGGTGCCCGTCGAGGAGGTCGCCGGCACCGTGGGCGAGCTGGTGAAGGAAGGCAAGGTGCGCTTCTTCGGGCTGTCCGAGGCCGGCGTGGCCAACATCCGGCGCGCCCACGCGGTGCACCCGGTGACGGCGCTGCAGAGCGAATACTCGCTGTGGGAACGCAACCTCGAGGACGACTTCATCCCCGTGCTGCGCGAGCTGGGCATCGGTCTGGTGCCGTTCAGCCCACTGGGCCGCGGGTTCCTCACCGGAGAGGTCAAGCGCGCCGAAGACCTGCCCAAGGACGACTTCCGCCACGACGATCCACGCTACCAGGGCGCCAACTTCGACGCCAACGTGGCGGCGGCGGGTCGGGTGCGAGAGATCGCCGAATCGCTGGGCGCCACGGCGGGCCAGGTGGCGCTCGCGTGGGTGCTCGCGCAAGGCGACGACATCGTGCCCATTCCCGGCACCAAGCGGCGCAAGTGGCTGGAGGAGAACGTGGCCGCGGCCTCGCTGCGGCTGACGCCCGAAGTGGTGGCCGCGCTCGGCGCGGCGCTGGCGCCGGACCGCGTCGCCGGCGATCGCTATTCGGCCGAGCGCATGGCGATGGTGGATCGCTGAGCGCACAGGCGTCTGGTATCTCCCGCGTACCCGCGGGCAATGCCTGACACCTTTGACGTGGCGCGGCCGCCGTCAGGCGGTGGTCGCGCCCTTCAGCTGGAGCTCTTCGATCATCTGGTCACGCATCACGAACTTCTGCGCCTTGCCCGTCACCGTCATGGGCAACTCCTGCACGAAGCGCACGTAGCGAGGCACCTTGTAGTGCGCGATCTGGTCGCGGCAGAAGTCCCTGATCTCGTCCTCGACGCCCACCTCGCCCGGCTTCAGCACGATCCAGGCGCACACCTCCTCGCCGTATTTCACGTCGGGCACGCCGAACACCTGCACCGACTGCACCTTCGGGTGGCGGAACAGGAACTCCTCGACCTCGCGCGGGTAGACGTTCTCGCCGCCGCGAATGAGCATGTCCTTCACGCGGCCGACGATGTTGCAGTAGCCGTCCTCGTCGAGGGTGGCCAGGTCGCCGGTGTGCATCCAGCCGTCGACGACGGCCTGGCGCGTGCGCTCCTCGTCGCCCCAGTAGCCCGACATCACCGAGTAGCCGCGCGTGCACAGCTCGCCCTTATCGCCCACCGCCACCACGTTGCCGTCCAGGTCGATCACCTTGCATTCCAGGTGCGGCTGCACGCGGCCCACGGTGGTGGTGCGGCGATCCAGCGGGTCGCTGGTGGAACTCTGGAACGACACCGGCGACGTCTCCGTCATGCCGTAGGCGATGGTGACCTCGCCCATGTGCATGCGCGACACCACCTGCTTCATCGTCTCGATGGGGCATGGCGATCCGGCCATGATGCCGGTGCGCAGCGACGACAGGTCGAACTCGGAAAAGCGCGGATGCGCCAGCTCGGCGATGAACATCGTGGGCACGCCGTGCAGCGCGGTGCAGCGCTCCTCGGCCACGGCGGACAGCGCGGCCACCGGGTCGAAGGCCCCGCCCGGAAACACCATCGCCGCGCCGGTGGACACCGACGCCAGCACCGCCAGCACCATGCCGAAGCAGTGGTACAGCGGCACCGGGATGCACAGCGAGTCGCTCTCGGAGAAGTCCATCGCCATCGCGATGAAGCGGCCGTTGTTGACCACGTTGTGGTGGGTGAGCGTAGCGCCCTTGGGGTTGCCCGTGGTGCCGCTGGTGAACTGGATGTTGATCGGCTCGTGGGCCAGGCAGTCGACGAACGGCACGGGCTCGGCGCGGCCACGCGCCAGCACGTCGGCGTAGTTGAGCATGCCCTCGGTGCGCTCGTCGCCCATGCGCACGATGAACTCCAGCGCGGGCAGCTCGGGGCGGACCTTCTGCAACATCTCGAGGTACATCGAGGTCTTCAGCCGCTCGGCCGAGACGATGGCGCGGCATCCGGACACCTGCAGCGCATACGCCAGCTCGGACAGCCGATAGGCCGGATTGATGTTGACCAGGACCAGGCCCTGGCGCGCGGTGGCGAACTGCGTCACGAGCCACTCGACGCGGTTGGGCGACCAGATGCCCACGCGGTCGCCCTTGGCCAGCCCCAGCGCCGCCAGGCCGGCGCCGAAGGCGTCGACCTCGGCCAGGAACTCGCGCCAGTTCCAGCGCACGCCCTGCTCGCGGAACACGACCGCGGGGCGGGCCGGGTAGGCCTTGGCGGTGTCGGCAAGCAGGCCGTAGATCGTCGCGTCGGACAGGGGGATGTCGGTCCATCCCTGCACGTGCGACAGGCCGGCGATGGGGAACTGCGGCGTGCGGGCCTTCGTTGCGTCGTTCATCGGCTGTCTCCGTCTCGTTGTGCGGCAGCGCCGGGCTGGGGAGCGCGGCGCGCGTTTCGAGCAGATTAAACCAGCTTCGTGAACACGAACCGCGGTTTGGACAAAGCTTCGTAACGACGCGAACGCGCGAGCGATGTCAGCCCGGCAGCTTGAACAGGCGCCGGCTGTTGGCGCTGGCCTGCGCGGCGAGCGCCGCCGGCTGCAGCCCCTTCAACTCGGCGACGGCCTGGGCCACGAACGGCAGCAACGCCGGCTCGTTGTACGGCCGCGTCTTGCCGGCGTTCTTCGGACGCAGGTAGGGCGCGTCGGTCTCCAGGTGCAGCCGGTCGGCGGGAATCACGCGCAGCGCGTCGCGCAACGCCGCGCCGCGCGCCGCGTCGGTCACCCAGCCGGTGGTGCCCATGTCGGAGCCCAGCGCGAGATACGCCTCGGCCTCGGCCGCGCCGTCGGTGAAGCAGTGCACGACGCCGTGCGCGCCCGCCGCGGCCGCGTCGCGCAGCATCGCCACGAAGTCGTCGAAGGCGTCGCGGCTGTGCAGGAACAGCGGCTTGTCCAGGCGCACGCCGGCGGCGACCTGCGCCTCGAAGGCGCGGCGTTGATCCTCGCGCGGCGAGAACATGCGGTTGTAGTCGAGGCCGCATTCGCCCACGGCCACCACGCGCGCGTCAGCCCACAGGGGCTCGAACTGCGCGGCCGAAGTGTCGGTCCAATGCCTGGCGTCGTGCGGGTGCACGCCCGCGGTGGCCCACACCTGCGCGTGTTCGCGCGCGAACGCTAGCGCGAGCTCGCTGGCGTGCAACGAGGTGCCGGTGGCCAGGATGTGGGTGACGCCGGCGGCCGCGGCGCGGGAGAGCAGCTCGGCGCCCAGGCCCTTGAGCTGCGATGAGTGGAAGTTGACGCCGATATCGATCATGCGGGAATTATCGAGGGGTCTGGCACCCGCCCGGGACGTCATCGGCCGCCGGGCGAGGCTGTCTGGCGGCAGCCAGACCCGTTTAGACCCCGACGATGGACACCGCCTTGGTGACCAGGTACGACTCCAGCGCCTCCGGGCCGCCTTCGGTGCCGTAGCCCGAATCCTTGACGCCGCCAAACGGCATCTCGGGCGACGGCGCGGCCGGCTGGTTGATCCACAGCATGCCCAGCTCCAGGCGCTGGCCCAGGATGTGCGCGGTCTTGATCGACTTGGTGAACGCGTATCCGGCCAGGCCGTACGGCAGGCGGTTGGCCTCGGTGATGGCCTCGTCCAGCGTGTCGAACGCGCGGATGGCGGCCACCGGGCCGAAGGGCTCGTTGTTGAACACGTCGGCGTCCAGCGGCACGTCGGTGATCACGGTCGGTGCGAAGAAGTTGCCGGTGGAGCCCACGCGCTCGCCGCCGGTGGCGATCTTGGCGCCCTTGGCGCGCGCGTCGTCCATCACCTTGGCCATGGCCGTGAGGCGGCGGTCGTTGGCGAGCGGCCCCAGGCTGGTGCCTTCGGCCAGGCCGTCGCCCAGCTTCAGGCCCTGCGCGTGCTTGACCAGCGCGGCGGCGAACTCGTCGCGCAGGCTGCTGTGCACCAGGAAGCGGGTGGGCGAGATGCACACCTGGCCCGCGTTGCGGAACTTGGCGGCGCCGGCGGCCCGGACGGCCAGCGCCACGTCGGCGTCCTCGGCCACGATCACCGGGGCGTGGCCGCCGAGTTCCATCGTGACGCGCTTCATGTGCTGGCCGGCGAGCGCCGCCAGCTGCTTGCCCACCGGCGTGGAGCCGGTGAACGTGACCTTGCGGATGATGGGGCTGGCGATCAGGTAGCTGGAGATCTCGTGCGGATCGCCGAAGACCAGGCCCACGGTGCCGGCCGGCACGCCGGCGTCGACGAAGGCCTGCAGCACCGCCGCAGGCGAGGCCGGGGTCTCTTCGGGCGCCTTCACCAGGAACGAGCAGCCCGTGGCCAGCGCCGCGCCGAGCTTGCGCACGATCTGGTTGATGGGGAAGTTCCACGGCGTGAACGCGGCGACGGGGCCCACCGGCTCCTTCAGCACCAGTTGCTGCGCGGCCGGGTTGCGCGACGGCACGATGCGGCCGTAGACGCGCATGCCCTCATCGGCGAACCACTCGATGATGGCGGCGCCG
>JACMOG010000001.1 GCA_014378125.1 Vitreoscilla sp.
AGGAAGTATCTTGTCCCAACCGCCTGGGTGAACCGGCGGTGCGGCGGGCGTGTACTTGGGGAGACGCAGCACCGGGACGTCGAGGGCATTGCCGGCACACATACGAAGCCGCCGAACGCGGCCCGCCAACGCCGCGCGGATGAATTTCAGAGAACGCCCTCGGAATCCGGCCGTCCAGGCCGGATTCAAGGCGCACGTGCGGAGTCGAGCCAAGTGCATGCCAGTCGCTCCGCAGCGCGGGCACCCGACCCGCGCGAAGCGTTCAACCCTCACTTCGCGCTGCGAAGCGTTCAACCCTCACTTCGCAGCGCGAAGCGGCTGAGGTCCAAGCCGCAGCCAGACCCGTTCGCACGAGAAGGACCGCCCGTCGAATCGTCGTGACGCCCACAGGGAGGCTTGGGCGACCGGTTCGACCCGACACCGCGTGAAACGCGGCCAAGCGGGCGGCAAGAGTCGCGACGTTTGGGATCGCGACGCCGTCATTGTCGAGCGATACCCCTTCGCGAGCCTGAACCGCGCCATAACGGGAGAGAATCCCCGGCATGACGAAACTCAACCTGTTCCGCAATCGACCCGTGGCCGTCATCGGCGCGGGCGTGATGGGCGTCGGCATCGTGCAGGTGGCCCTGCTGGCCGGCCATCCGGTGCTGCTGTTCGACGTGCGCGAGGGCGCCGCCGCCGCGGCCGCCGAGCAACTCGTGGGCACGCTGGCCAAGCTCGCCGACAAAGGCAAGCTCACGCCAGATGACGTGGAGGCCGCGCGCGGTCGCCTTTCCATCGCGACGGCGTTGACCGACCTGCGCGACGCCGCGCTGGTGATCGAGGCCATCGTCGAGAACCTCGCCGTGAAGCAGGCGCTGATGCGCGACCTCGAGGCCATCGTGTCGCACGACTGCGTGCTGGCGTCCAACACCTCTTCGCTGTCGATCACGGCGGTCGCGCGCGGGCTCCAGGTGCCCGGGCGCGTGGTGGGCATGCACTTCTTCAATCCGGTGCCGCTGATGCGGCTGGTGGAGGTCGTCTCCGGCCTGGCCACCGAGCCGGCCGTGGCCGACGCCATCCACCTGCTGGCGCAGGACTGGGGCAAGACGGCGGTGCACGCCAGGTCGACGCCGGGCTTCATCGTCAACCGCATCGCGCGTCCGTTCTATGCCGAGACGCTGGCGCTGTTGCAGGAGCAGGCCGCCACGCCGGCGGTGCTGGACGCCTGCGTGCGCGGCGCGGGCTTTCGCATGGGCCCGTGCGAGCTGATGGACCTGATCGGCCACGACACCAACTTCGCCGTGACGCAGTCGGTGTACGAGGCCAACTTCTTCGACAAGCGCTACCAGCCCTCGCTGGTGCAGCGCGAGATGGTGGACGGCGGACTGCTGGGGCGCAAGTCGGGCCGCGGCTTCTACCGCTACCCGGAGGGCGCGGCCAAGGTGGTCGACGGCGACGTCGAGGCCACGCCGCTGCCCGCGATGCCGCTGGTGCTGCATGGCGAGGGCGCCACGGCCGATTTGCTGGCCGCGCGCCTGGCGGCGTCGGGCCTGGGTTCCACGCGCGAGCCCGCCAGCGCGGGCGGCGACACCAGCCTGCGCATCGGCGACGGCCACCTGATGCTCACCGACGGCCGCTGCGCGGGGGAGCGAAGGTTGCACGTCCGCAACCTCTTAGAGCAGCACCCAGAGTTTCGTCCTCTATTTGCGGACTGCCTGATGTCAAAAACCCGTCACGAGCGGAAACCGCC
>JACMOG010000116.1 GCA_014378125.1 Vitreoscilla sp.
AGATCTGGAACAGCTCCAGCGGGTTGGCCTGGTCGGTGGACAGCAGCGGGAACATCTCGGAGTGCACGATGCCCTTGCCGGCCGTGAGCCACTGCACGTCGCCGCCGCCGAAGCGCGCCGCGGCGCCCAGAGAATCGGAGTGGTCGGTGAGGCCCTGGCGCACGATGGTGACGGTCTCGAAGCCGCGATGCGGATGCGACGGGAAGCCAGGCACCTGCTGGCCGTGGTACATGCTCCAGCCGTCCTTGCCGCCGAAGTCCTGGCCGAGGGACCGGCCCGCGAGCGACGCGTCGGGCCCGAAGCGGCCGTTGCCCTTCGGGTAGGCGTCGTCATGGTGCACGCAGAACAGGAACGGGTCGGCCGTCTCCCAGGGGAAGCCGAGCGGCTGGATCTTGACGATGGCGTTGTCGGGCATGGCGGGCTCGTGGAAGCGGGGGCCAGGAGAGTCTAGCCAGCGTTGGGGCCGACCCGCGCCGAAGGGGCATGCAGCTCGCCTGCACCACCCCGGTCAAGGCGCCTTGGATCCCGCCACCTTCGGAAAGCCGATGCGAGACAGAAACGCGTCCACCGCCGGCGCCCACAGCGACGCGGCGTGGTGCGACAGGCCGTGGCCGTCACCGTCCGGCACCGCGTCGGCGTGCACGAAGGTGGTGGCGCTGCCGCCCTTGGCGAAGGCGTCGTGCCACTGCACCGGCACGTCGGGGCCCCAGTACTGGTCGTTCATCGCATGGATCCACAGGTTGGGCACATGCGTGGCCTCGCCGTAGCGCGCGTAGATGCCCCGCAGCTGTCCCGGATCGCAGCTGGCGCCGGGCGAGCGCTCGGGATTGCCGCCGGTGCCGCCGGCGAAGTTGACGTAGCCCACCACGCCGGCCGGGTCGAGCGCGCCCGCGGCCACGGTGGTGAGGCCGCCCACCGACTGGCCCACCAGCAGCACGTCGCTGGTGTCGGCCCAGGGTTGGTCGTGCAGCCAGGCCAGCGTGGCGCTGACGGTGAGCACCGCGGCATCGGCGGTCTTGCTGAAGTCGGGCCGCGTGGTGCAGCGTCCGGCGGCATCGTGGTGCACCCCGCTGTCCTCCACGTCGCCGCCCGTGCTCTGGCCGTAGCCCGGACGCACCGGCGACACCACCGCCACGCCCTTGGCCAGCCAGTAGTGCAGCTGCGCGCGGCTCACGCCGATCTGGACGTTGGCGCGGCCGTCGGCGCCGGGCGCGCGGCCGTGCGAGAACACCACCACCGGGAACGGGCCCGCGCCGGGTGGCAGGAACCACGTGGTGACCATCTGCGCGACGTCGCCGCGGGCCTCGCGCACCGGGATGCTGGCCGTGTGGCCATCGGCGGCCCAGGCCGGGGTGGCGGCGTGCGCGGCGGCGACACCGGCCAGCGCGACGGCAACGAGGACGTGGGCGAGGCGCATGGCGGGATCCTTCGAGACTGGACTCAGAACGGCGCCGACGCATCCTCGGCGTTGGCCGGCGCGTAGGGCGAGCTCGCGCCCATGGTGGCCGTCTGGCCCGTGAGCGCGGCGATCACCTTGTCGGTGGTGGACGTGCCGGCCTCGCCCAGCTTGAGCGGGCCGCCCAGCGCGTCGACCAGGCCGGGAATCAGCTGGGCCAGCTCGCCGGTGGCGATGGCCACGTCGGCGTCGAAGTTGTTGTCGCCCTTGCCCGCGGCCTCCTTGCCTTCGAGCACCACGTCGAGCAGCTTGATCTTCTTGATGGCGAACTGCTCGGTGAGCACGAACGACACGCGGTTGTCCCACGTGAGCGCCAGCTGCGTGGGCATCTTGCCCTGCTTGATGTGCTCGCCCACCTCGTCGATGTCGAGCGTGTGGCGCGCGTAGCGCACCAGCGCCTTCTCGCTGTCGGGCTGCTTGAGCTCGCACTCGCGATCGATGCTGAAGCCCGCCGGGGCCTCCTTGGTGGACAGCCACTCGGCCATCGCGGTGGCCGCCGACTGCTGCGTCTGCACGAGCTCGAGGCGGATGCCGCCCGACAGCAGCTCGGTGAGCAGCGTGACGATCTTGTCGGCCTTCTTGGCGCTGCCGGCGCCGATGACGACCAGCTGGGACTTCAGGTCGATCCAGATGGGCGTGTTGCCGCGCTTGGGGAACGCGCGCGGCAGCAGCTCGTGCACGATCTCTTCCTTCATCTCCTTGGCCTGCTTGCCCCTGGGACGGCGGCCGGTCTCCTGCTCGATCCTGTCGAGCCGGGCCTCCAGCTGGGTCTTGACGGCGCCGCCAGGCACGGCCTTGGTCTCGGCGCACAGCTTCAGGATCCACTGGCCGCCCACGTTCTCCACCAGCGGCCCGTGCTTCTCGCCGCGCGGCTCCACCCAGCCGAACGACTCCTGCTGCGAGGCGCCGCACTCCACGAAGCGGGCCGCGTCGAGGCGCGTCTCCAGCTCGGCCATCGGCGGCTGTTCCCATTGATCGATGCGATAGACGATGACGTTCTTGAACATGTGCGCTGGCAGACAAAACAGGGGCGAAGGGGCGCGATTCTAGGCGCGCTGTATTTCCGTCCAGCAACCGAGTGTTTCCGGCGTTGCCGAATCCGGCAAAAGCGCACGCCGGACGCGGGGGAGAATCGCCACATGCTCCGCTTCGCCGCCAACGCGCGTTCGCCGCTCAGCCGCGGCCGACGAACGGCATCTTGGTGGCCATGATCGTCATGAACTGCACGTTGGCCTCGAGCGGCAGGGCGGCCATGTGGACGACGGCATCGGCCACGCGCTCGACGTCCAGCATGGCCTCGGCGGCCATGCTGCCGTTGGCCTGCTTGACGCCCCTGGCCATGCGCGCGGCCATCTCGGTGACGGCATTGCCGATGTCGAGCTGGCCGCAGGCGATGTCGTAGGCGCGCCCATCGAGCGAGATCGACTTGGTCAGGCCGGTGACCGCATGCTTGGTAGCCGTGTACGGCGCCGAGTCGGGGCGTGGCGCGTGGGCCGAGAGCGAGCCGTTGTTGATGATGCGGCCGCCGCGCGGCGACTGCGCCTTCATTGCCCGGAACGCACCCTGGGCGCACAGGAACATGCCGGTGAGGTTGACGTCCACCACCGAGCGCCAGGTGTCATGGGTCAGGTCCTCGAACGCGATCCCGTTGGCGCTGGTGCCCGCGTTGTTGAAGAGCACGCCGACGCGGCCGAAGCGCGCCAGCGTGGCGGCGAACAGCGCGTCGACGTCGGCCGGCTTCGTCACGTCGGTGGGCACCGCCAGCAGCCGGTCGCCGCCACCCGCGGCGTCGACGGTCTCCTGCAGCGCATCGGCGCGCCGGCCCGCCAGCACC
>JACMOG010000117.1 GCA_014378125.1 Vitreoscilla sp.
GGCATCGAGGTGCACGCCCAGCTGATGGCCGGCCTCGAGGACAATGACCTCAGCGTGCGGCCCGACTGGTCGCCCGGCTTCGAGCTGCTGCTGCTGGCCGGGGTGCTGGCCGCCGTCACGCTGGCCGTGCGGCGCTTGGCCGGGCCGGTGGCCGTGCTGGCGCTGGGGGCGATCCTGGCCGTGCTCCTTGGGTGCGACCTGTGGGCGCTCACCGGTCGCGGCTGGGCCATTCCCATCGCCGCGCCGCTGGCCGCCGGCCTGCTGCTTGGCGTGGTGGGCATCGTGGCCAACTACCTGCGCGAATGGCATTCGCGCCGCTCGCTGGCGCAGCTGTTCGGCCACTCCCTGCCGCCGGAGCGCGTGCGGGCGATGGCCAGCGACCCCGAGCGCTTTCTCGACGTGGCCAGCAGCGCCGAGAACCGCGAGCTGACGGTGCTGTTCTGCGACCTGCGCGGCTTCACGCCGATGTCCGAGAAGATGGCACCCGAGCGGCTGCGCGAGCTGCTGAACCTGTACTTCCTGCGCATGAGCCAGATCATCCACGGCCACGGCGGCACGCTGGACAAGTTCATCGGCGACGCGGTGATGGCGTTCTGGGGCGCGCCGGAGAGCGACCCGCAGCACGCCGCCCACGCGGTGCAGGCGGCGATGGCGATGATCGCCGCCGTGGGCCCGCTCAACGCCGAGCTGGCCGAGCGCGGCCTGCCGCCGCTGGCGCCGTGCATCGGGCTGGCCACCGGCGTGGTGTGCGTGGGCGACCTCGGCTCGGCGCTGCGCCGCAGCTACACGGCGGTGGGCGACGGCGTGAACCTGGCCGCGCGCATCGAGGGCGCCACGCGCAGCTACGACGTGCCGCTGCTGGTGGCCGACACCACGCGCGCCGCCGCCGGCGAGCTGGCGGGGTGCGAGTGGGTGGAGGTGGACGAGGTGGCCGTGAAGGGCCGCAGCCAGCTCGTGACGCTCTACGTGCCGCTGCCTGTAACGGATGTTTCACTGCCGGGTTCCGGGCGCCGAAGCGAGCAGGAAATCACGGCGTTTCATGAACAACTTGGCCTTTGGCGCCTTGCACGCGATGCGCTGCGCGGGCACCATGGCAACGGTACGTGGGAGGCTCCAACGCCATCCGCGCGCACCGTCGCTCACGCGCGACTGACCGAGCTGCTTGCCGCCCGGCCCGCCTCGCCGCAGCTCCAAGCGCTGGCGGCTCGTCGGCTGGCCAGCCTGGCAGCCGAGCAAGCCCAAGAACATGAACTTCCCCGTTGACACTGTCGCGTCCCCCCTCCGCGTGATCCCCGCATGAAAATCCAGGTCCTCGGCTGCTCCGGGTCGATCGCGCGCGACTGCCGCACCACCAGCTTCCTGCTCGACCAGGACGTGCTGATCGATGCCGGTACTGGCGTGGGCGACCTGTCGCTCGACGCGCTTGAACGCATCGACCACATCCTGCTCACGCACTCCCATCTCGACCACGTGCTGGGCGTGCCGCTGCTGGCCGACAGCGTGCTGCGCCGGCGCCAGGCGCGCGGCGCGGCGCCGATCGAGGTGCATGCGCTGCCCGAGACGCTGGCCGTCCTGCGCGACCACCTGTTCAACAACCATCTGTGGCCCGACTTCACGCGCCTGCCCACCGCCGAATACCCGGTGCTGCGCTTCGTGCCGTTCCAGGTCGGCGACACGCTGGAACTGGGGCTGCGCCAGGTGGAAGTGCTCAGCGCGCGCCATTCGGTGCCGGCCTGCGGCTTCGCCGTGCACGGGCCCGAGGGCGGTCGCGGCGCCTGGGTGTTCAGCGGCGACACCGGGCCCAACCCGGCGTTCTGGGAGCGCATCGCGCAGTTTCCGGTGGCGCACGTCGTCGTCGAGACGGCGTTCAGCGAACCCGAGTGCCGCCTGGCCAAGGCCAGCGGTCACCACTGCCCCAGCTCGCTGGCCGCCGAGCTGGCCACGGCACCGCCGGACGCCAGCATCTACATCACCCACATCAAGCCGGGCGAGATCGACGCCGTCATGGCCGGGCTGCGCGCGTTGAAGCAGGAGCGTCCGCTCATGGAGCTGCTCAAGGGCGACAC
>JACMOG010000118.1 GCA_014378125.1 Vitreoscilla sp.
CTGAAGAACAAGGGCGCCATCTTCATCGAAGACCTGGCCGACGTGCCACCCGGCGCCACGCTGGTGTTCTCGGCCCACGGCGTGAGCAAGGCTGTGCGCGAAGAGGCCGCGCAGCGCGGCTTTTCGGTGGTCGACGCCACGTGCCCGCTGGTCACCAAGGTGCACGTCGAGGTGTCCAAGCTGGCGCGCGAGGGCTACGAGTTCATCATGATCGGCCACAAGGGCCATCCCGAGGTCGAGGGCACCATGGGCCAGCTGCGCGAGGGCATCTACCTCGTTGAGGACGTGGCCGACGTCGCCACCGTGCATCCGGCCAACCCCGCCAAGCTGGCGGTGGTCACGCAGACCACGCTGTCGGTGGACGACGCGCGCGAGATCCTCGAGGCCGTGAAGGCGCGCTTCCCGCACGTGCGCGAGCCCAAGATGCAGGACATCTGCTACGCCACGCAGAACCGCCAGGACGCCGTCAAGTTCATGGCGCCCAAGGTGGACATCGTCATCGTGGTGGGCAGCCCCACCAGCTCCAACAGCAACCGCCTGCGCGAGCTGGCCGAGCGCCTGGGCACGCCCGCGTACATGGTCGACGGCGCGCAGGATCTCGACCCCGCGTGGTTCGAGGGCCGGGCCCGCGTGGGCCTCACCGCCGGGGCGTCGGCGCCCGACGTGCTGGTGCAGGCCGTCATCGATCGCCTCAAGCAACTGGGCGCGGTCACGGTGCGCAACATCGACGGCGTCAAGGAGACGGTCGAATTCCCGTTGCCCATGGGGCTGGGCGACCGCAGCATGGCCGAAGTGCGCGCATCAAGACAATGAGCCCCGGCCGGCGCCGCATGGCACGGACGATCGCCGGACATTCGCTGCAGCCCTCTCGCATCCAAGAATCAGGACATCGCTCCCATGCTCGACATCAGCCAACTGCGCCGCGACCTCCCCGCCGTCGTCGCCGGCCTGGAAAAACGCAAGAACCCGCAGCCGTACCTGGACGTGGCCGCCTACACGGCCCTCGAGACCGAGCGCAAGACGCTGCAGACGCGCACCGAGGAGCTGCAGGCGCGCCGCAACAGCCTCAGCAAGCAGATCGGCATGCTGAAGGGCAAGGGCGAGGACACCGCGCCGGTGATGGCCGAGGTGGCCGGCATCGGCGACGAGCTCAAGGCCAGCGCCGATCGCCTGTCGGTCCTGCAGGGCGAGCTCGACACCCTCCTGATGAGCCTGCCCAACCTGCCCGACGAGTCGGTGCCCCTGGGCGCCGACGAGACCGGCAACGTGGAGGTGCGCCGCTGGGGCACGCCGGCCACGTTCGACTTTCCGGTGAAGGACCATGTGGACGTCGGCGCGCCACTGGGCCTCGACCCCGAGACCGGCGCCAAGCTCTCGGGCTCGCGCTTCACCGTGCTGCGCGGCGGCATGGCGCGCCTGCACCGCGCACTCGCCCAGTTCATGCTCGACGTGCAGACCGGCGAGCACGGCTACACCGAGATGTACACGCCCTACATCGTCAACCGCGAGGTGCTGGAAGGCACGGGCCAGCTGCCCAAGTTCAAGGAAGACATGTTCTGGGTGCTGCGCGGCGGCGACGAACACCAGCCCGAGCAGTATCTGATCTCGACCTCGGAGATCTCGCTCACCAACACCGTGCGCGGCGAGATCCTGAAGGCCGAGGACCTGCCGGTGAAGCTCACCGCCCACAGCCCGTGCTTCCGCTCGGAGGCGGGCTCGGCCGGCCGCGACACGCGCGGCTTCATCCGCCAGCACCAGTTCGACAAGGTCGAAATGGTGCAGATCGTGCACCCCGAGCAGAGCATGCAGGCGCTGGAGGACATGACCCGGCATGCCGAGGCCATCCTGCAGAAGCTGGGCCTGCCGTACCGCGTGATGCAGCTGTGCGCCGGCGACATGGGCTTCGGCTCGACCAAGACCTACGACCTCGAGGTGTGGCTGCCCGCGCAGGACACCTACCGCGAGATCAGCTCGGTCTCGAACATGGGCGCGTTCCAGGCGCGTCGCATGCAGGCACGCTTCAAGAGTAACGCCACCAGCAAGCCCGAGTTCGTGCACACGCTCAACGGCTCGGGCCTGGCCGTGGGCCGCACGCTCGTGGCCGTTCTCGAGAACTACCAGCAGGCCGACGGCTCGGTCACCATTCCCGAGGCGCTTCGCCCCTACATGGGCGGCATCGCCGTCCTGAAAGCCTGACATGGACTACCCCGCCTACGATCCGAAGTCCCCCAACACGCCGCTGAACGAGGAAGAGCTCGCCACCTTCGACGACCTGCTCACCAACCTGCCCTCCGACGGCGCGATGACGCTGGACGGCATGGACGGCTACCTCACCGCGCTGCTGGTGGGCCCGGTGCCCTTGTCCACGCTGAACTCCGCCGACTGGCTGCCCGCGGTGTGGGGCGGCGACCAGGAACCCGCGCCGGCGCCGTTCCGCAGCAACCAGCAGCGCAAGCGCAGCACGGTGCTGGTGCTGCGCCACCTGCGCGCCATCGAGGCCGTGCTCGCCGAGACGCCGGAGGCGTGGGAGCCGGTGTTCTCGGTGGCCGAGCTGCCGGGCACGCAGGGCGAGGAGCTGGCCGACGCCACCGACTGGTGCCTGGGCTTCCTGGCCGCCACCGACCTCGCGCCCGACGCCTGGGCGCCGCTGCAGGCCGACCCCGAGATCGGGCCTGGCCTGGCCACCATCGCGATGCTGGGGGGCGAGGTCGACGACGCCGAGCAGGGCGACCCCGCCGAGGCCCTGGCCGACCCGCAGGTGCGCGACCAGCTGAGCCGCGTGGCCGCCGACGTGGTCTTGAAGCTGCGCGCCCGCCGCGCGTGACCTCCACGCCGCTGTTCGGCGACCTGC
>JACMOG010000119.1 GCA_014378125.1 Vitreoscilla sp.
AATGAGCTGCTCGTGGCGGGCCCGCTCGGCGCGGCGGGCCGTCTCGCGCTCAACGCCGGCGATACGGCGCTGCGTCGACATGAGGCGTGCATCGATGAGCTCGAGGGCGGCAGCGGCCTCGGCGGAGGCGGCGGCGCCCCGGCGTGCGTGCAGCTGCTGGCGACGGAAGACCGACGGGGCATCGGCGATGGCGATTTCAAACTTGTGCGTGGCCTGCATGATGGGCTCCTCAGTGCGCTTCCTGCCTTTACAGTGCAGGCATGACGGGGTGGTGCGACTAGGTAGTTCCTCGCGGCTTAGGCGAGTGACGCAACCAGACGGCCCCATTGACCGATCGCGCGGTCGGTCCCACACTTGGGGAAGCCACCCGGGGCATGTTGGACGCGTGCACTCAGCTAGGGAGGCGGGACGAAGGACGACGCCGTGCTCAACCGCACTGATTCAAGTGGACCCGCGCAGCCGCTCGCGAAGCCCGCGCCGGCCACGACCAGGACCAAGCTTTCGGCTGAGGGCCCCACGGCTGCTGTTGCACCCAAGGCTTTCGCGCCCGAACCTGACGCGCCCAAAGCAACGTCGACAGGCGCCAAGTCTGTCGCAACCACCAAGACATCCGGTGGGCCCGCGAAGGCGCCTCTGCCCGGGATAGCGACCGGTGTCTCCGCGCGCGCCACTGAACACGCTGCGGAGGCTTCGTCTGCACGAAAGAGCGGTGGGCTTGCAATCGAAGGTGCCAACGCGAAGGCCGTATCACCCGCGCTCGCGCGCATCGTGCGGGCCGAACAGCAGGTTGTCGACAAGCTCAATCACGACAAGTCGGTAGACGCGGCCACTATTGACGCGACGCTGTCACCGGAACGCCGTGCCCAGCTGATCAAAGAGCAGGACGAGTTCCTCGGCACGAAGCAGTCGACGCAGGCCGACATCGACAAGGAACTCCTGTCCATATTCAAGGAGTACAAGTCGCGCGGCGACGCAGGCGGCGTCGGAAGTACACCGCGCAAGACGCCCGGGACTTCCGATCCCCGGACGCACAGTTCAGGAGCTGACGCGCCGCAGAAGAGTGCGCGCGTTCCGAACGGCTCCAGCACACGGACGCCCGCCGAAGTGGCAGCCTTCGTCGCCAAGCGTGACGTCTGGATCGATGACGACGGTGGGGCATGGAAGATCGACTCCTTGCATGGCTCCGTGCGTCTCGAGCGCCGTGATGATCCCAAGGGGCCGCTCGAAAGCGCGCCCATCGCCCTCACTCGCCGTAAGGTTGCCCCCGGGGTCGACGCGTCGATGGAGCGGGTGGGGAAGCTCGCGGTGGAAGCTGGCGCATTCACCCAGGCGGAGTGGGAAGCGCGCGTTGGCTCTTCACAAACGACGTCTGCAACCGCCCCCGCAGGCGGGGGCGCGACTTCCTCGGCGCCGCTCGTACGTGACCTGCGCTCAGTAACGACGGCGGCGGTACCGGTAACCGCAACTCGGGTTCCTACGACGTCTTCGATGGCAGTCACTTACGCTGCCGACGGTGGTCGCATGCTCGTTGCCCGCGACGTCACCGATGTGGAGGGCGTGATGACCGTGGTGGAGACACGACTCGACAGAGCGGCTGGGGCAGCGACTTTTACTCCTCGAGGATCGAGCCGTGTGACGACGGTGTCCGCCGCGACGGAGGGGGGCGGCGTCGTGACCAAGGTCGAGCGGCAGACCTCGGGCACACTGCTCACCGACGGCACGCAGCCGGCGTTCACGAGCGTCACCGAGTGGGCCGCTGACGGTTCCGACGTGCGGCGCGTCGACAGCGTCCGTGGGAGCTCCAGCATCACGCAACCGCGTACGCTCGACGAGCTGCGCACAGCACAGGACAAGCTGGGGCGTATCTACAACAAGACGCAACCGGGCTCTACGGTCGATGAGACTGCTGCGCTCGGTGGGATGCGTTCGCCGGAGCAACAGTCTGCCGCCGATTTCGTGCGAGACGCGCGTCGAACCGCGGATCGCCTGGAGATGGGACCCACCGAACGCGCGGTCGCCACAGGCACAGCTGCCCTCTCCAAAGACAGCATGGGGAAGGAACCCACCAATCCGCTGGAATGGGTCATCAGCCAACTCAAGGGCAAGAACGCCGTCAGCAAGTATGGTGACGACACCTTCCAGGTCGTGCGAGATGACCTCAAGAAGTGGGGCATCTCGGAGAAGGAGGGCAACATCGACATCTCACGCAACTGGACCGATACAGACGTCGTCGACAATGCCTACTACTCGTCACAAACCGATGCGATGGCTTTCGGCATCTATGACAAGAAGGTTCCCTTCGCGATGTCAGACGACGTCATCGGGCACGAGTTCACGCACCGCATCGTCGAGAAGCAAGCCAAGGGCATCAAGTACGAAGGGCAGAGCGGCGCCGTCAACGAGTCGCTCGCCGATACGATGGGAGCCGCCATCGACAAGGAGGACTGGTTGGTCGGCGAAGACGTCGTCCCCGGCGGCGTTCGTGACATGCGCACCCCGACCACCATGTCTGGCTACGTCGACATGGTGGGTGACAACGGCGGAGTGCACATCAACTCCGCGATCCCGAACCACGCCGCATACCTGATCGGCGACAAACTGGGCAAGGACGCGATGGCTCGCATCTATGCGAAGACCATCACGAACCACATCGACAAGAATGTCGATTTCGAGAAGCTCGCCCACGGCACGTGGCAGTCCGCTACTGAGCTCTACGGCGCGAAGAGCCGCGAGGTGGAAGCAGTCGAGGACGCCTGGAACGGCGTGCTCGAGCTCGACGGCAATGATCGGCTCTGGAAGGACAAGCCTACGTACGAGGCGCATGCCAAGTCGCCGACCAGCTTTCCCAAGAATCGTGCGTCGCCGGTTCCCGTTCCCGTTCCCGTTCCCGCTCCCGCTCCGGCAGCGCCGCACCGTGCACCGGACGCGCAGTAACCGCTACTGGGTCAGGCTGCGCGTGAGCTGGTCGACCGAACCTTGACGGATCAGGCCGCCCGTGGCGATGTCGGCACCGATCCCGCGGGCTTCACTCGCGTCGAGCGATCCACTGGCATCGGCGTCATAGCGCGCGATGATTCCCGCGACCGCGCGCGGCGCTCCGCCCCAGGTGCTCTGGGCGCCGCGCGCATCTGCCGCGCTGAGGCGGCCGTCTTCGTTGATGTCGTAGTTCGCAACCACGGCTGCAGCCCATTCGGCCTGCCGTGCGCCACCCGGCTCGACGCTCGGCAGGAGCGCATCCGGATTCCAGTGCAGCCCCTTGTGGGCGTTCGCCCTGCCCCGGTCGGCGGAGTCGTGATGCGGAAGCAGCAGTGTTGCTGCCATCGTTCCGGCAACCGCCAACCCGCTCGCGCCCGCAGCAATCGGCACGAAGGCCCGCGAACGCGTGAGTGCGTTGAAACTGGATATGAACGAACTTGGTCCAACCATGTCATCCCCCCGGATGAATGCGATCGTCACGCCGCTCGGCGCAACCTTCCCCACACCCATCCATCGAACAGCCCGCCCGCGTTGTTGCACGCACCCGACGGCCAAGTGCGGCCGACCCCGCGGCCGGATGCGCCGAAAACGGCCACGACCTTGGTGCACCTGACTGCCGAGGCTGCCTACACTTCCCCTCGAAGTCAGACAGCCGCGCACCCCTCAGTGTCAACAGCTTGCGGCAGGAAAGGTATCTCCCCACATGGACGTTCTCGTTCTCATCGACAAGCTTGACGACCTGATCCACAACGCCAA
>JACMOG010000120.1 GCA_014378125.1 Vitreoscilla sp.
GGCATCGAGGCGCTGCGCGAGTTCTCGTTCAAGCTGCGTGCGGCCAGGGCCTGACGCCTTCGCGCTCCGCATCGCAAGGCCCGCTTCGGCGGGCTTTGTCGTTCCTGGGCCCGGTGTTCGCGTCGATCGGGCGGCTGCGCCTTCGGTCCGTCGGCGAAATCCGCAGTTGGTGCGGGCTTGCCGGTCACTCGTCGCAAGGCGGTTTGCGCGGCGTTCGCAGGCTCCGATAGTCCACACATCGGAACACGAAACGCCTCCGAACCCCACCACCAGACACCAGGAGCCCACCATGACCAAGACCACCACCCAAGCCGCCGCCGCCGTCCTCTCCGCCCTCATGAGCCTGGCCATCATCGCCGGCATGAACGGCCTGGCGACCACGCAATACGCCCGGGCGGACAGTCTGGCCATGGCCCCCTACGGCCTGACGCACGTTGCGCTCCAGCACGTCACGATCGTGGGTCGTCGCAACACGTGATCTGACACCTGGCGGGCCTGGCGCCGCGTGCGCCATCTCGCTCATGCAAGCCTCGCTACCTCTGTCGCGAGGCTTCTTTCGTTTGTGGCGGTTCTTTGGTCACTACCTCGCGGCCCGGGGCGGGGGGCAGGCCTCTCCCGACTCAGCGTCCCCATGCGCCTGGGGAGGCCTGCCCACCGCCCCTGGCAGAGGCTCTGGATTCGTTTGGTGGATCCAAGACTGCGGGGCGAGCGCGGAGGCGCTCGATTCACGCATTCACGGCGTGCTGGCGGGCCGCATCGAGCGCATCCGTGGCCTGCCTCGGTGTCCTCCCGGAGGGTAGACATTCGTGGCAACAACGTTTCATTTCGTCATGACGGAATCTTGAGCAGCCACCGCGAATGCCTGCGCCCCGCAGGGTAAGCAGCCGAAAAAAGTCGGCTGTTCAGTGCGAGACAGCAGCCCACCGTGACTGTGTGATTCGGTCGCCTCCGCGACCGGGTGCCAGTCCCGGGCCGCGAGGTCGCGCCCGGAAATGGGTATGATTCGGCTTCGTTTGCGAAGAAGGCTGAATTCATCACAGCCGTGCGCACTTCGCCGACCCTTCGCGCATCATTGCGACAGCGGCTCGGCGATCGGGGCACCTTATCCGGTGCTTCCGTACCGATCGAGGGTCCACGTTCACCGGTGTGAGACCAACGTTCCGGGCTGGGCCGCGTCAGTCACAGCTGACTTTCTTGCAGTCCATCAAGTCAGCTTCAAAGACCGGTTTCCCATGCGCTTCGATCTCGTCACCCTCAACCTCGTCCTCGCCATCGCCGAGACACGCAGCATCACGCGCGGCGCCGAGCGCGAGCACCTGGCGTTGGCGGCCGCCAGCAAGCGGCTGTCCGATCTCGAGGCCCGCCTGGGTGTGCAGCTGTTCGATCGCCGCGCCCGCGGCGTCGACCTCACCGAGGCCGGCCGCGCGCTGGTGCGCCACATCCGCACCCTCAACGCGTCGCTGCACGCGCTCGAGAGCGAGGTCGTCGAATTTTCGCGCGGCATCAAGGGCCACCTGCGCGTGGTGGCCAACGCCGGCGCCATCTCCGAATGCCTGCCCGCCGACCTGGCCGCGTTCGCGCGCGCCCATCCCGGCATCCGCGTAAGCCTGGAAGACCAGACCAGCGCCGACGTGATGCGGGCGGTGGCCGAAGGCCGCGCCGACGTGGGCATCTTCGTGGCGCCCAGCACCGATGCGCGCCTGACCACGCGCCACTACAACAGCGGCACGCTGGCCGCCATCGTGCCGGCCGACCACGTGCTCGCGCGCCGCGACGCGGTGCCCTTCGATGCCTTGCTCGACTTCGACATCGTCGGCCTGCACGTGGGCGCCTCCGCGCACGAACTGATGCTGAAGTCGGCGCTCGAGCGCGGGCGCACGCTCAACGCGCGCCTTCAGGTGCGCGGGTTCGACGCGATCGCGCAGCTGGTGGCTGCCGGGCTCGGCGTGGCCGTGCTGCCGTCCGACAGCGCCGCGCGCTTTTCCAAGCTGTTCGACATCAAGGTGCTGGTCCTCGAGGAATCGTGGGCCCACCGCGACTACCTGCTCGCCACGCGCGTGAGCGATTCGCTGCCGGCCGCCGTGCAGCGATTCGTCGACGCGCTGTGTCCGCCCGCCGCCGCCGCCGCCGCATCCGCCGCATCCGGGTCCTCCGCGCCCGCGGCGCCGCGCGCGCGCGAGGCCTCCGCCCTCTGAAAGGCCTTTCCAAGACCGCCCGCACCCTCTACGACAAGCTCTGGGACGACCACGTCCTGCACACCGAGGACGACGGCACCTCGGTGCTCTACATCGACCGCCACCTGCTGCACGAGGTCACCAGCCCGCAGGCGTTCGAGGGACTGGACATCGCGGGGCGCAAGGTGTGGCGGCTGTCGGCCAACCTGGCGGTGGGCGACCACAACGTGCCCACCACCGACCCCCGCCCGGGCATCCCCCCTCCCCCCCCCGCGGCGCGGGTGGGCCC
>JACMOG010000121.1 GCA_014378125.1 Vitreoscilla sp.
CCCGCCCCCCCCCTGACATCTGGGGGGTCCGCCGCGCCCCCCCGGCCCCCTGCGTCGAGGGCTCAGGCGGCCAGCTTGCGGGGACGGCGAACGGCGCGCAGCTTGCCGCTGCCGCCCCCGCCACACCAGAACAGGTCGGCACCGTCGGACTCCAGGCCGCTGATGCCGGTGCCCGCGGGCATCTCCAGGCGTTCCAGCACGCTGCCGTCGGCGGGGTCGATGTGGCGCAACTCGCTCTCGTCGCCCTCCCAGGTGCCGTGCCACAGCTCGCCGTCCACCCACGTGACGCCGGTGACGAAGCGATCCGAATCGATGGTGCGCACGATGGCGCCGGTGGCCGGATCGATCTGGTGGATGCGGCGGTCGCGGTACTGGCCCACCCACAGGCTGCCCTCGGCCCAGGTCAGGCCCGAGTCGCCGCCACCGCCCGGCGCCGGGATGGAGCCCAGCACCCGGCCGCTGGCGGCGTCGATCTTGTCGATGCGCTGCTCGGTGATCTGCCAGAAGTGGCGGCCGTCGGACGCGGTGCCGGCGTAGCTGCCCTGCTCGATGCGGCGCCCCGGCTGGCCGCTAGCCGCGTCGATCGAGAGCAGCGCGGCGCCGGTGGCGGCCCACACCTGGTCGCCGTCGTGGGTGACGCCGTGGATGCGCGTCACGCCCTCGAAAGGCCCGTATTCGTGCACGACTTCGGCGGGCCGCTTCGCGGCGGTGGTCTTCGGGGTGGTCATCGTCGACTCCTTCGTTGCGCCGGGAAGCGGCGCGGTGAAGTGACTCTACCCAGCCGGCAGCGAAGCGGGGAGTACGCCGGCGGCGAGCGCGCGGGCGGAGGCGGCGATCAGGGAGTCCATGGGCGCAAGGCTAACCTCTGGGACGGGCGTTTGTTCACTTCAAGGTCGGTGACAGGTCGTCTCGCAGCGCAAAGGCCGACCGCGCCGATCGACGGATTTCCTCACCGCCTGGCTGCCCGGTGTCCAAGGCTCATGCCACCAGAATCGTGGCATGCACTCGTCCCCGGAAGCATCCTCGAAACGCATCGTCGCCACGGCGCTGAAGATGGCGCTGCTCGCCGCCACGTCCGCGCACGCCGCCACCACCGCCACCACCATCACCTGCCCGCCCACGCTGGTCGAGACGCCCGTCGTGAGCAGCCTGCTCGCCGGCTGGGAGGTCGACGTGCGCTCGGGCCGGCGCACGCTGTCCGGCGCGGCCGTCCACGTGTCGCGCGGCAGCGATCGCGGCGGCGTGCCGCCCGATGCCACCGCGCAGTCCGACCACCAGGAGACCGCCTGGTGGACGCTGTCACCGGGCGACGGCAGCGTGTACTGGGTGGCCTGCAGCTACGGCAACACGTCGGCCTTGCTGTTGCAGCGCATCCCCGACACCGCGCGCCGCTGCGTGGCCATGCACGAGGTGCTCAAGTCGGGGCGGCAGCTGAATGTGCAGCCGGTGCGGTGCGAGTGAAGGGGTCAGCCTACCAGTGCCAGGATCCTGTCCAACACGCCCGCCATCTCGTGCGGCCCGTCGATGCAGAACCGCGCGGCCGAGGCGCGCCGGTCGCAGCCGATGCGCACCGTCACCCATCCGGGCTGCGCCGCGGCGAACACGGGCTCGTCGTTGACGTCGTCGCCGGCGAAGAACGCGGCCTGCACGCCGGCGCGCGCGATCAGGCGCTGCACGGCCACGGCCTTGTCCGGGGCGTCGGCGGCCACGGCGTTGTAGACCAGCTTGCCGCCAAACACGTGCAGCGTCGACGTGAAGCCGGCCAGCACGTCCTCGATCATCGCGCTGGCGAGCGCGCGGTCGGGCGCGGTGCGAAAGTGCAGCGCCAGCGACTGGCCCTTGTCCTCCAGCATCACGCCGGCACTCGCCAGCCCGTCCTCGCGCTCGCGCAGCCGCTCGCGCAACGCGTCGAGCGCAGCGTGCGCCTGCGCGGCCGCATCAGGATCGCCGTCGTCCTCGGCGCCATGGTTGCCGATGATCCACGCGGGCGTGAAGCCGAGGCGCTCGCGCACGTCGGCGATGCGCCGTCCGGTGACGATGGCCACGGGGCGCGCGCGCGCCAGCTTTTCCAGGCGCAGCGCGATGGTGGCCGACACGTGCACGTCGTCGGGCCGCGGCCGGATGGGCGCGAGCGTGCCGTCGAAGTCGAACGCGAACAACGCGGGCGTGCGGCCCAGGGTCTCGAGCGCCGCCAGGCCTTGGGGGCCCATCAGCGAGCGCAGTTGCGGTGGGGTCGCCAGGCCCACCAGAGGCCCCTCGAGTCGCCGTGGCGATAGCGCGCCACGCGGGCGTCCACGCGCGCCTTCAGGCGCCAGCGGCCGGCGTCGGTCAGAATGCGTCCGGCCCAGCGGAACACGTTGAACTCGCGCACTGTGGCGCGCAGGCTGGCCATGCGCGCGCGCTGCTCG